>CAJXGP010000105.1 GCA_913053915.1 uncultured Ignavibacteriales bacterium
TGATATCTTTATAAACGAGATCAAAAAGGCAATTTTATATCAAAAAATTTGGCAGGCTTTTACTGTACTTCTGCCGGTACAGTCAGTGGGTGTGATGGGTGATTCCAGAACATACGAAAATGTACTGGTTCTTAGGGCTGTTACTTCGGTGGACGGCATGACTGCCGACTGGTACAGATTTGATCATGATTTCCTCGCTATGGTATCAAATGAAATCATAAATAAAATTAAAGGAATAAACAGGGTGGTTTACGATATTAGTTCAAAACCGCCTTCTACCATTGAATGGGAATAAATGAAAGATATTTATAATCTTAAAATTAAAGTTGCTCGCGATTTTGAAGTTCAAGGAAAGCTATTGCATGCCGCACAAGTTTACATCTCAATTCTTAATGAGTATCCCGATTTTACCGATGCTTATTTCAGCCTTGCAAATCTTTATGAGTTGATGGGTAAAATAAAGCCGGGAATTGAGCTACTTGAAAACTTTCTTGACCGGAATCCGAAGGATTATGATGTTAGGTTTTTTTTAGGGCAATATTTACTGCGTAATTCTATGTGGGACGAAGCAGTAAAAATATTATCATTTATATCACCTCAAGAAAATCTCATGGTTTCATTTTTTATCGGTTATTCTTATTTTATGCTTGAAGAATATGAATTGGCTGAGATTAATTTCAAAAATTTTATCTCACTTAATGACAAAGGAGATTTCTTACATGAAGCATATATTTATATGGCGAAAATTGAACTCTATCTTGAAAGGTATGAAAGTGCTTTGGATTATGCAAAAAAAGCTGAAGTATTGTATTCAAGTTTTTGGGAACTAAATTTGATTTGTGCTGAAATTTATTATAAAACGGATATGACTGCACATGCTCTAAAAGAAATTGAAAAAGCAATTAAATTAAAACCACAAGAGCCGGCTGTTAGAAAATTAGCCGGATATATTTGTTTACAAGCTAAAGAATATCTAAGAGCCGAAAAACAATTTTTGAAATTCATTGAGTATAAGGAAGATGTATCTTTCGATATTTATATTAAACTGGCGGAAATCTGCCTTAAAGTGGAAAAGATCAAAAATGCTTTAATTTATTATGATATTGCATTAAAAATCGAGCCGAAAAATCCTCTAGCGATAGTGGGCAAAAAGAAGGCTTCATTAATACTTAAAAATATTGTGGCTAATGATGGGTAAATTTAGATTATTATTTGGTTTTATAATCTTTCTCCTTTTGGGGAGAATATATGCACAAAATACCTCTAATAACAATAATGAAAATATAGAATTTCAGCTTGCTTTAAATCTTTATGAATCCGCTCAATATAGTGATGCTTTACAATTATTTGATAAAATAATAAACTCTTCACAACCAACCCCTGAAACTACAATATCAATCCTTTTTAAAGGGAAAACATTCCTCAAATTAAAAAAATATGACGATACTGAGAAAGTACTAAAAGAATTTATTCAAGTTTACCCGGGAAGTAAGTATGTTAATGAATCTTGGATTGTATTGACTAAAACAGAGCTTCTGCAGAATAATTATTTCCAAGCTTTTGAAGATTTATTGTCCGTGATTAAAACGACGGATTCTAAATATTATCTTAATTATGCGAAAAAAAACGCCGGGAAAATAGCACTGAACTATTTAAAACCCGGACAACTTAAGATAATAAATGATAGTACATTAAATCAAAAATTGAAACCAATATTAAAACAATCGTTCTTATTGGGAAAATGTATTTAAGTAACGGGAATTATGATAAGGCACGAACCACATTTGATAATATTTTAAATTTCTATTCTAATACAGAAGAAGGTAATGAAGCAAAAGGATTCATTCAAAAAATACAAAACAATGATTTAACGAATGTCGCTACACCTTTAATTGGTATATTGCTGCCGATACACAAGCATATAAGCGGTGAAATTTCCGATGCCGGTTCTGAAATTCTCGGAGGAATTAAATTTGCTATTTCAAATTATAATAATACACATAAAGAAAAAGTAGGTTTATTAATAAGAAATACCGAAGGTGAAAATAAAAATATTCAATTGATTAAAAATGAATTTTCTTCATTGCCACAAATGAAATTAATAATAGGGCCGATTTATAGCAATGAGGTAAAAAAAGTGCTTGATGTATTTAAAGATACAAACATTCCCATTATTTCTCCTACAGCTACCGAAAATGGCCTAACGGATTTATATCCTAACTTTTTTCAAGCAAATCCGTCATTTGCCATTAGAGGAAAAGTAATGGCACAATACATTTATTATGTGGAGAACAAGAGAAAAATGTCGGTTTTAAATGCAATAGACGGTTATTCCCCGTTACTTGCAAATGCATTTGTTGAGGAATTTAAGTCACTTGGTGGAGAAATACTCAGCGAGCAAAACTATAGAAGTAATACTTTCGATTTGAGTGAACAAGTATCAAAAATTGCCGCGGATTCATTAACTTTAGAGGGAGTATATTTACCTTTAGCGAATAAAAGCGATGTACCTGCCATACTTTCACAATTTGTTCAACATAATTTAAATGTACCGATTTATGGAAATCAAGATTGGTTTACGGCCAAAGGTTTTGAAACTTCTCCCGAATTAAGCAATAAATTAACTTTCACTTCTGATTATTATATTGATTTTAACAATAAAGCATTTCAAAAATTCAGTAAAGATTTTCTTAATATTACAAATATTGACGCCGACCGGAATGTTTTGTACGGATATGATATAACCGAGTATGTGTTAAATATTGTTAAAAATTTTAATAGTAGCAGAGATACAATTAAGAACGAATTAGAATCCGGTATAATTTTCAGAGGTTTTCATAATAATATTTTCTTTGACGGAAACCGAGTAAATAAATTTCTAAATATTGTACGGTATAAAGACGGGAAGTTCGAACTGGTAGATAAGTTTAAAGCCGGCAAATAATTATAAAGGAGAGTGCTGAAATTTTAACAATTAAAGACTTACCTTTAGATGACAGACCAAGAGAAAAACTAACTTTGCGAGGGGCACAAAACTTAACCGATGCAGAATTATTAGCAATTTTATTACGAACCGGCACAAAAGGGAAATCCGTAATAAGTATTGCTCAAGAATTGATAACTAAACATTCTAACCTCGCAGTACTTGCATCTGAACCTATCACTTCTTTGATGAAAAATTCAGGGATAGGTAGAGATAAAGCAGTTACTCTATTAGCAGCTTTCGAATTGAGCAGAAGAATTATTTTTCAATCAAAATGGTTTTCTAATAAAAAAATTACATCTCCCGCTGAGATCGGTGAGATTTTTATCCCCTTATTAAGGGATGAAATAAAAGAAAAATTCATGATTATTTGCCTGAATTCTGCTAATAAAATAATCAAATATGAGGTTATATCGATTGGAAATTTGAATTCCAGCGTAGTTCATCCGAGAGAAATATTTAAAGTAGCAATTGAAAATAATTCTGCAAGTGTGATTTTAGTACATAATCATCCCAGCGGCAATACCGAACCGAGCAACGAGGATATTAAAATTACACGAAAATTAGTTGAAGCCGGTAAAATAATGGATATTCCCATCTTTGATCATATTATAATTGCAGGGAATACATATACAAGTTTTGTGGAAAGAAAGTTAATTTGATTGTGTATTCTAAAACATAGGAGAAAAATTAGAAAAATGTTTAATTTAAAATCAATTATCAAAATAATTGTATATATTTACATTTAAAATTGTTATTTTGTTTGATAGGTGTAAAAAATTATTCATTTTTATAACCCGTGAAGGAAAAGATAAAAATAAGTTAGCCATAAATAATTTATTGGAGGTCCTAATATGAAAGTAAAAACAGCCCTTAGAAACGTTATTTTAATAGCTGTATTTGCCGTAACAGTTGCTTTTTTAAGCGGTTGCGGAGGCGTTAGTGAAACCGAAATGACACAGCTAAAAAGTTTAAGAAGCGAGGTCGGCTCACTTCAGACTCAGGCAAATTCTTTGAAGGCACTGAGATCAAAACTTACAAGCCAGATCTCGGAGAAAGAAGCAAAACTTCAAAAGTGTAACAAACAAAAAGAAGAGACCAAAGCTAATCTAAAAAAGCTAGGTCAATAAGTTTATAAAATTTAATATAATTGAATTTGGAGGAAATATTATGAAATTAAATAAAAATCTAATTGGTGTTTTCTCTCTTTTGCTTTTTTTCTCTGTCGCAGTTTTTGCTCAAGAAAAGAAAATGACAAAAGATGAGTGGCATGCTGAAATCCAACGTTTGACTACCGAAAAGGCAAGTTTAACCAAAGAAGTCGGCTCCATACAAATAGATGTAAATAATTTGAAGAAGAATGAAAACAGCATGCAAAGTTATAATGATTGCATGCAGGAACTTTACAAATTAGTCGGAGCTACTGAAGCTGATGTTGATAATTTTAAGCAAGCAGTTGTTGAATTAGATGGCAAAATCAATAGAAAAACAGGACTTAAGACTGATCGACAAAAAGATCTCAATGCTTTAAAATCAAATAAAATCAGCGCACTTCCGGAATTCTTTAATGAAGTTCATTCCCAAATGCAAGCGGCACTTGATTCTTGGGTAGTCATTCCAAAAGAAGTTAACTATACGGTTGTTAAAGGCGATTGTTTGTGGTGTATTGCTCAAAAGACTAAATTTTATGGGAACGGTTTTGCTTGGCCTATGATTTATAAAGCCAATCGTGATAAGATTAGAAACCCGAATTTAATTTATCCGAAACAAGTATTTTCTATTCCTCATTTGAATAACGAACAAAAAGCGAAATACAATAAAATCAAAAAGAACTATAAGCCTGCTCCTACTAAATAAGATAGGCTTTAAATTGTTAGACGATAAATTATTTAATTTTGAAAAGCTCTTATCATTTTTTATGATAAGGGCTTTTTTTATTAATTGGTGATATATGAGTGCTGTTGAAAAACGAATGACGATCGAAAATGTCGATATGCTTTCCTTGTTGGGAATTAATGATAATAATCTGAAATTTATTGAAGATCGATTTAATACTACAATAACCGTTCGAGGTGAAAATATTTTTCTCAAAGGTGCATTGGAAGAAGTTGAACTCATTGAAAAAATATTTAAGGAAATGGTGTATGTTTTAAATACTAGCGGTTCGCTAAGTACAACAGATATTGAAACTATATTGAACCTTTCGATTCAAGGTAAAGAAATTATAAATGAAAAAGAATTCGATTCGATTGTTTTATATACAAAGAATGATGTAGTTAAAGCTAAAACGGCAGGACAATTAAATTATATAAAAATTGCTCAAAAAAATGATATTTGTTTTGCTATTGGTCCTGCGGGTACGGGGAAAACTTATTTAGCGGTGGCATTAGCTTTAGAAGGATTAAAAAGAGGAATAGTAAATAAAATCGTGTTGGCACGCCCGGCGGTTGAAGCAGGCGAAAGTTTAGGATTTTTACCTGGTGATTTTCGAGAAAAAATCGACCCTTATTTACGCCCTCTTTTCGATGCACTTGATGATATGATACCTTCGGAAAAATTGGAAAATTATATTGAAAAAAAAACAGTTGAAATTGTACCTTTGGCTTATATGCGGGGAAGAACACTTAATAATGCTTATGTTATTTTAGATGAGGCTCAGAATGCTACGGATATTCAGATGAAAATGTTTCTTACGAGACTTGGCGCAAATTCCAAAGCAATTATTACCGGCGATATAACACAAATAGATCTTCCTCTCAGAACAATCAGCGGGTTGGTGCAGGCTAAAGAAATTTTAAAAAATATCGAAGGCGTTGGTTTTGTTTACTTTGAAAAATCCGATGTAGTACGGCACAAATTGGTCAAAGATATTATTAATGCTTATGAAAAATTCAATAATTCCGGTAATTCAAATAATAATAATTAGTGCAAAATTTAGCTCTGATAAAATATTAAGCCAAAGCTATAGAATATCACCATAATTTATTGATTGCCCAATTTACTTTTACTTTCATTCCAAAATCTATCCATTTCTGTTAAATCGGATTCGTTAATTTGCCTGCCGCTTTCATTTATTTTATTCTCAATATATTTAAATCTGGCAATAAACTTTTCATTAGACTTTCTTAATGCATTCTCGGGGTTTATCCCTATAAACCTGGCATAATTGACAAAGGCGAAAAATACATCGCCTATTTCATTTTCCAGTTGTTCTTTTGATTCTTCCTTTTCGGATAGATGCATTTCATCTATCTCTTCAATAACTTTTTTCCATACATCTTCTTTCTTTTCCCAATCAAATCCTACCTTTGAAGCTTTTTCCTGAAGTCTAAAAGCCCGGTGGAGTGAAGGAAGCCGGATAGGGACTCCATCCAAAATAGATTTTCTTCCTTCACTTAATTTGATAACTTCCCAATTTTTCTTTACATCTTCAACCCCTGTTATTTTTACACTACCGAAAACATGCGGATGACGTCTTATTAATTTTGATTTAATTGATTCAATAACATCAGTTAAATTGAATTTATTATTTTCCTCAGCGATAATTGAATGAAATAAGATATGAAAGAGAAGATCGCCTAATTCATTTTTTAATTCATCATAATCTTTGTTATCTATGGATTCGACCACTTCATAGGCTTCCTCCAAAGTTGCTGCTTTAATTGAATCGTTAGTCTGTTCTTTATCCCAAGGGCATTCGGCTCGTAATTTTTTTACAATAGTTACAAATTCGTCAAATTTACTTTCATGCATTAGAGTAATCCTTTTTATTTTATATTTAAATTAGGTGAAAAATATAAATAAAAAAACCTTTTGAATGTTTAAAACGTTGAGAAATCAGCATATTTGTAATAACCAAAAACAAAAGTAGGCTTTCGCAATGACATGGTTTTATTAAGCTTACATTAATAATAACTCAGTTTAGAGTATATTTAATTGGGAGGCAAAATAAACTAAATATGAATCTGTTCCTACTCTATCTCTGTGGGAGTTTCG
>CAJXGP010000106.1 GCA_913053915.1 uncultured Ignavibacteriales bacterium
ATGAATTACCAAAAGCAGAATAACTACTGAGATAGGAATTATTATTCATAACAATCTTATTTCCGTTCCCAATTATATCTCCGGAAAAACCTGAATTGTTTAGTATTAAATCATTAGAGTTCTGCAGAATGAGAGTTTTAATTCTAATATGATGGGAATTATCAAAACGCAAATCGGAATTTGATAAAACCGTAGAACTGTCACTTTGAAAAAAAGTCGGAGAAAACGAATAACTTGTGTCAATCTCCACAATATGATTCGCTGGACCAAGCAGTTTAATAGTATAGGAAAGCCAAGGACCTTTATTTGTAAGATTTCCATTAATATTAAAAAGTAAATAATTTTTCCCAGAGATATCTCCGTTATTTTGGAAAAGTCCATTAGATGTTATAGTATAAGCGTGGGAAGTTTCGGGGTACATATTACCGTTAAGGTAACAATCACCATTAAAATTTACGTTAGATGCGATACCAACATTACCGGTAAAATTAACATTTTCAAAAGATGAATTACCAAAAGCAGAATAACTACTGAGATAGGAATTATTTATCAACTTTACTTCATTACCATTGCCGATTAATTGTTTTACAGCAAGAGAAGAATTTGAAACCAAATATAAACTGCTTCCGGGTTCTAATACTAATTTCATAATTTGTACTCTTGAATTATCGAAACGGAGAAAAGAAGAACTACTTATTCCATTATTACTTAAAGGTGTAGTGGATACAGTTACTGTTGAAGTAAGCGCCGTGAAATTTGAAGGTGAAAAGGTAAAATTCGGGTCTGTTAATACAATATGATTTCCCGTTCCTATCATTCTAACACTGTATGAAAGCCAAGGTCCTTTATTTGTAAGATTTCCATTTATATCAAAATTTAAATAATTTTTCCCAGAGATATTTCCGTTATTCTGGAAAAGTCCGTTAGTTGTAATGAAAACAGTATAAGAAGATTGGGGGTACATATTTCCATTAAGATAAGAATTACCATAAAAACTTACATTTGTTCCAATTCCAACATCGCCTTTGAAATATGTATCGGTATATCTTGTGGAAGTTCCTGAAATTGGTGAAGAAGATATATATGAACCGTTTTTAAACTCTATTCCGGAAGTATCGCCGCCGACGCTGATAAATTCCTCAACGTGAAGCACGGAATGTTTATCCAAAGTAAATTTTTCGTTCTGCAAATTTTGTCCAAGAATAATTTTTCTCGCATAAACCGAAGATGAATCGATAGTTATATTCCCGGCTGAAACAAGCGTAGCGCTGTCGGCTCGAACAGAATAAGGATTGAACAATTTACCTTCCGATAAAAACGCGTGGGAAAGAGTATCAACAATATGCAAAGTACCTGTGTTCCAATAACCGTTTGCTTCATTATAAATACTACCTGCTTGATTTCCTCCGACAATAATTTCCAAATTATAGCCGTTAATTGTTCCGTTGTTCCAAAGATAATTAGCCACATATAATCTGTAAATAGTACCGTCAATTTTTTCAGGTGCTATACCAGCATTTTTATTATTGGTAATTTGAATACTGTTTGCAAAAGTAATAAGGTCCAATGTAACAGGACCTTTTATTAAGACATTATCACCTGGTGCCGGTACAACGCCATCTTTCCAAGTCCCGATTGAAGTCCAAGGACCGCCACCTGAAGTTGATTCTACTGGTCCTTGTCCGAATAATTGGAATGAGCAAATCAACAAAATGCTCAAAATCAGATTTGTTTTATTCTTTAACATATTACCTCCGTAATTGTTTTGTTAAAAAAAACGCTGCCGTATTTTTTGTTATTAGTAAGATATTATTACCCTACTAATTATTATACGGACAACAACGTAAAAATTACCAAAATAATTCAGTTTGACTATAAACTTGTATAGAAGGGAGCCCAGTAAAAAGGATGGATTTTATAAACTTTTGATTTTGCTTCTGTTATATATTTCCTCTGCGCATAGCTCAATATTTTATCAACTTGGATTCGTCCTTTTTCTTTGCTGAGTAAATCATAAAAATTCTTAAATATTAAGTATGCAGATTTATCTTCCAAAAGCCATTTGGTTGAAATTACATATTTAACGCCTGCTTCTTTCCAAATCTGTGAAAAATTAATTAAATCTATATCCGTCGGTATATCCTTTACCAAACCCACACCTTCGCCTGTAGAGCAAGCGCTTAAAATCAAAAGTTTGGGTCTGATTTTAGTGTTAAATATTTCATAAATCTTTAATGGTTTATCGGCAAATTCAATTGATGAATTAAGCGGATTTTGTACATCTATATTGGTATGACTTGCTATATGTATTACATCATATTCGGCACCGTATTTTAAAAAATTATTTTTTGTTGCATCGCTGTTTATAAGTACTTTTTTTGTTTTAAATAATGCTTTAGGTATTGTCTCCACTTCCGTCCGGTTATATTGTAATCCTTTTATTGATGGTGCAATTCCTAAAAATGAGTTTAAATTTAATTGCTTCTCTTCATCCCTCAAATTACTTGCAGAAGTTACATAACCAATTACATAATCCTTTACCAAAAAATTATATTGAGTTGAATCATCACCACTTACAAGCGACTCAAACGGAAGGCGGTAGAGTGAATGCTCAGGTGAAAATATGATGTGGAAATCTTTTTTAATCAAACCGGCTTTTACTATTGGCTGAACAAGTAGTTCATATATTTTTTTTGAGGGCTTCACCCAAAGATCATCTTTTGGATTATCTTTACCTCTATAAATAGTCTTCAAATAATATTTGACTAAAGAAGTGATCTTTTGGGAAGTGCTATTGATTTTAAACATTTTTGCATCGTCTTTATTAACAGCAATTGTATATAAATTTTTATCGCCAAAAACATATTTTATTAAAACATCCTTAGCATTTAATAATTTTTGCAGATTTTTAATAGAGCCAATAACATTTTTATCAAAATTGAAATTTATCCTTTTCAAATTTATATTTTCTTTAGAACTTAAATTGATTTCATGTTCGAGCAAATCGATTAAATTAAACAATTCTTTTTTATCGCCGGCGTCAGAGTCCAGATTATTAAATTTATTTAACAGAAAAGAAAAAGAAAGTCCGCTGTTATCGGTTTCATTTCCGTAATTACCCCAAAACGGCAGACTCTTTCTCAGCTCAGAATAATAAAAAAAACTTTTGATATCATTAATTTCGAACAAATAATCCATTAGAAGAGAATAAATCCGATTCCTCTGCCAATAAACGGATTCAACTGCTTTTTCATAACTAAAAATAGATCTCGATTTATTTATGTTTTTAATATAAATGGAGTCATATTCTGCAGCTTTTTGTTTCAATAATTGAATAGCCAAATTTATCTTATGCTGTTCTTTGAGAACCACAGCCAATAAAATATCTACATTAATCGGATAATATTTAGTTCCGTTCTTATTTTTTGTATACCGTCTGGCTTCCAACAGATTTTTTTGGGCATCATTTAATTTTCCCAATTTTAAATATGCCCTGCCAAGTGATAAAAAAGCCCAATATTTATAAACATCATAATTTAGTTTGCTGCTTAACTTTAATGATTTTTTTGCATAATAAATCTCTTCATCTATATTTTTATTTTTCTCGGCATAAAAAATATTGAAGAAATATTTAATTAATTCACCTTCGCCGGTGTTATCGTCCAAAGGATTTATAAATCTATTGATATCTATAAAATTTGAAAAATTATTCTTAACGAAGGCAATAAGACTGTTATACGCAACAATCCTGCCCCATTTATATCCTATTTTGCCGCTCAGCTTGTAACTTTTAGTTATTAATTGATATCTATAATTTATCATTGTTCTGTTAAATAACGGAACATGAGAAAGGAAATAATATGTGTCGGCAAGGCCGGTTTGGTTATTAATTTCTTTCTGAATTTTATATGCTTTCAGGTAATACGGATAACTTTTGTACCATTCTTTTTTGTCAAAGTATAATAGTCCTATATCACTTAATGTAATTGCCGTTCCTATTTTGTTGTTTACTTTTTTGTATAATTTCAAAGCATTTTGATAAAGAACATCTGCGGAGTCTAAATCTCCTTTGTACCACCTTAAAACCCCAAGCTGCCTTATCGCATTTGCTTCTTCGTTCCGGCTTCTAATTTCTTTGGCAATTATCAATGCTTGTGTTTGGTATAAATATGCCGAATCATATTGAGCAAGGTAAAATTTAATTAGCCCTAAAATATTATTCGCCTTTGATTCTAATTTTTTATTGTTAGCCAATTTTGAAAAATGAAGCGTTTTCCTCGCATAAATTGCAGCACTATCAGGTATACCGTTAAAAAAATAGATCTCTGCCAAATAAGATAAGAATAAAGGATTGCCGATGTTTTTATAGTTTTTAATTTCATAAAAATGATTTTTAGCTTTATTAATTTTCCCTTCCTTTAGCAATACTTCGAGATAAATCAGGTTAAAAGTTAAATTAGATTTATTTTGGGGAACTGCCGGCGATAATATTTTCTCCGCTTTTATTAAATCCCAATTATTTAAATGAGTTTGAGCAATGGCTATTCGTTCATCTATTGAATAGGTGTTGCTAAATTGAATAAAAAGAAATGTTAAAATAGGGGTGGATAATATTACTATCCAAAGTAAAAAACGTTTAAAATTATTATTCGATAAACTTAAATACATTTAATTTAGAATCAATTTTTGATAAGTTAGATAACACCGCCTTAACCTGCCAACTATATTTTTGCCCCGGCTTTAGATTTAATTTTCCGGTTAAATTTATAAAATTATGAGCGATGCTTTTTTCAAAGATAACATTACCAATTTCATCAAACAAAATAAAGTGATATTGAAAAGTATTATTTATCTTTTCCCAATTAAATTTCAGATTATTTTCGTTAATTGAGGCGTTATCCGATGGTGATTCGAGAACTAAGTTAATCACAGGCGAGCTATTCCTTAAATGTATTTTTGAGGAATTATAATTGCCATTATAAATCAGATAACCTAAACCGATACCGATTAACAGCAATATAAAAGCATAACCTAAGTTTGGGAAATATTTCATCCTATTAAACAGATTATTAAGTTTATTTGTCTTGTTGCCGGCGGATACCAATTCCTCCGCCTTTTTTAAAGCAGCAGCATCTAAAACCGGTTCTTCGAGAGAATTAATTTTATCTCTACTTTTAATTGATGCGGATACTATTTCCAAACATTTATCACATTTAGAAATATGATTTAATATTTTATCCTGTTTTCCTTTTGAAATTTTATTTTCTAACAATTCGGTTATTTGTTCGTCTGTAATGTGCATTTTAATGTCCTTAAAAAAAAATTATTTAAGCTGTATATTAAATACGGACACGCTCGTCAATTTTACCTTATTTATCTTCAAAATATTTTTTTAGTTTTTTAATTGTTCTATTTAGCACAGTATAAACCCTTCTTTCGGGAATATTTATAATTTTAGCAATTTGAGACGCCGTTAGATTTTCCCAATATTTAAATTTTACAATTAATCTGTCTTCTTCAGGAATTTTATTTAACATTATTTCTATCTTCTCGGTTAATATTTTTAGATTATCATCCGGTCTGTTTTTGTTTTGATGAAAAACTACCGAGTCATTATATTCGAGCAATACTGATTTTGGTTGTGAAATTTTTTCAGAGCGGTTTAGAGGAGACAGTAAATCATTAATTTTATCAATAGCCGAGATAACATCATTTCCATTCGATAATTCATTGTTTAATATTTTTTCTACTTCTGCAATTCCGTAACCTTTCCAAAAATGTAATTCGAATACTTTCCTTTCGAAATTGCTTAAGCTTGTAATGGCTTTCGGATACCTTTTCCTTCCGAATTTAGATCGATAACAATCAATGCAAAGTCTGTTAACAACAACATTTAAATAAGTACTTAAGCGTATTTTTTTATCGTTTAAAGAGTATTTAAATTTTCTTAAAATCCTAAAATTATTATTGACCAACTTGCTGCAAATAAAAAGATAATTTTCCATCGCCGTATCATAATCATCGGTGTACTGCCAAATTATTTTAAGCATATATTTGGAGTATATATTGAGAAATTCTTTCCACCCTTCAGTCGATTCAATTCCCTTGGAAAATATTTTTTGCAATAATTCGTAATCTGTCATTTTAATAAAAATTCTTAGATTTTATGGCTCTATATCAAATAAATTTTGTGATTATAAAATAATTTAGTGAAATAATTTTACTTATTATAGAAGTTATGTTTAAAAGAGAAAATTTTTAATTATACCAAAAAGAAAGGAAAAGAAATAGTTTATAAGAAGAGCATCCCTTCGTAAATTTAGATTGACAAAATCATAAATAAAAAAAAGGATGCTGCAATGAAAATACAAAGTAAGAAATTAGATTTTAGTAATCAAGATTTTTACATAGGAATCGACGTCCATAAAAGAAGTTGGACAGTAACAATAAGAAGCAACGATATGGCACTTAAAACATTTAACATGAATCCATCAGCTCTTGAGTTATCGAAATTTATGAAAAAGCGTTATCCTTTAGGGAAATATTAAAGCGTATATGAAGCTGGGTTTAGTGGTTATGGAGTTCATCGAGAATTAGAGAGCTATGGATTTAAGAATATTATAGTAAGTGCATCATCAATACCAACAACTGCGAAAGAAAAAATAACGAAGACAGACGCAGTTGATTCACGGAAATTAGCACGAGAGTTATCGAATAGAACAATAGACGGGATTTATATACCAAGTTTATTAGAACAAGAGATACGTTCATTAAGTAGGCTAAGGTATCAGCAAGTAAAAAAAAGGACACGGATAAAAAATCAGATAAAGAGTTACTTAAATTTTTATGGGCATCAATTATCGGAAAAATGGCGAAGTGGAATAGAGGCAGTCATATCCAACTACAAAAGAGGCTTTGGTATGTTTGTATGTAACTGGAAAGGCAAGG
>CAJXGP010000107.1 GCA_913053915.1 uncultured Ignavibacteriales bacterium
TTGAAAATTTTTATTGGAAATTAAAAAAATAAAATTAGAAGGCAAGAAACAAAATAATATTATCATAAGCACCTTGCTTTATAATCATAAATTATATTTGCTGACGCCGACACAAATAGAAATTTATAAATTACTTAAATAATACAAACGTCATCATAAAAGAGTCTTTTCTAAAGAGGCATTTCTCTTGTGAAAAAGCTATGATTTTTGTTCATAGTTACATTTTGCAAACTTGAAACCGATCTTTTTAGATACGTTTCTTAAAAAAAATTTTATTAGTTATAGGAATAAACAATCGGTTCGAATTTATACAATACTGTTAAATCAAAATTTTTAACTTTACGTGCAGCACGGTTATTATTTTTTTTGGTTATTCTTATCTGGTGCATAGGATTTTCAGTAATGTTTCTCTTTCCCAATTCCAATTTGATATACCTGCTTTATCCTGTTTTGAAGATAAGTTACGGCACAGTCTGTAATCAAATTGACGCTAAGACATTTTATTTAAACGGTCATGAATTGTTAGTAGGTGCCAGATGTACGGGTATCTATATAGGAACATTATTAACGTCATTCTTATCATTATTTACAATTATGAGAATAAATCTTAGTATTAAATATTTTTTAATTGCGCTTATTCCAATGGGGATAGACGTGTTTTTCAGCACCATCGGGTTGTATCATTATTCAAAGTTACTAGCTTTTGCAACAGGTTTATTGTTTGGTTCAATTATATTTATGTTTATTTTAAATACCGTTGAAAATATTTTTTTACATGGCTTCAGAGAAAAATGAATTCGAATAAATACTTACCTCCCTTAATATGCGGATTCGGCGCGGCTGCTTTAATTACCGTACCTGGAATTAAAAATATTGGATTCTGTTTAATTGTACCTTTGGCTTCATTTTTTTCGCTTTATTTATTTCAAAAAGTTACAAAGTTCTACACAAAAATAACACCCGGTTTTGCAATAAAATTTGGAGTACTCACCGGAATTTTTTCTGCAATTTTTGCTACATTCATCGATGTAATAATAACTTACATTACACGCACTAATGATTTTATACAAACGTTACCTCAATCTGAAGCAATGTTAAAAAGCTGGCATCTTGGTCCCATGATTGCCCAAACATTGGTTTACTTTCAACAAATCAGTAATCAAATAACGACTACAGGATTTTCGGCATTGTATACTTTTGCTATGTTTTTCAGCAATTCGCTGATTTATGCTATCTTCGGATTATTAGGGGGCTTATTGGGTATGACGTTAATAAATAAAAAATACCATCGATAATAAATAGAAAAAGGTTTGATAAATGGTAGCTGCCATAATATTTTTTATCCATTTTATTTTTATTCTTATCGTATTTATAAAAAAATGGCAGACAGATTCTATTTTATCGGCGTTTTTAGATCTATCGTTAATCGGTATTTTATTTTCGGTCGGTTGGTCATTGACGGATCTTTTAACAAAATTATTTCTAAAACCTGCCGGATTCGGTTACTATTTTAATCGGAATGATCTTTCTTTAACATTACTAACAATTGCGGAATATTTTTTTTACAAGATGTATTACAGCGATATCTTTACTATTGAAGACGATACGGAAAAACAATAACCGCTGTTTGCTCGACTTGCTTTTGATTAGGAGCTAGCGCTTCGAACCTCCACTGCCTTAAAGAATTAATCGCTGCATTTTCCAATCTTGTATTGGCTTTAATTAAAGGGATGATTGTTCCGATGGTTCCGTCGGGTAATATCGAAAACTTTAATCGAATATCAATTTGTTTATTGACGCCTTTTGGATAAGTAGGAAGAATATAGCTGTAAATTTTTCTTTGCCCTTTTCCTCCCCAATTAATATCATATCCTAAACTCCCGTTCCCTTTTGCTTTATTTCCCCTTCCTTCTGCAGTCTGATTAGAATTTGTCTTTTCTTTTATTTTGTTCCTTGTTGTGTTATTTTTCTTTTTATTATTTGAGGCAGCCTTCACTACATTTTCAACTTCGGTATTCCGAGCCTTTGGTAAATTTACTTTTTTCACTTTCCGGTTTTTAGCTTTAGTTTCACTTTTAGGTTTTGGTTTCGATACTTCTTCAATTTTTTTAATCTGAGTACCAATTGCCCCGGAAGAGCCGGTTTTACCCGAAGTACCAAAAGACAACTCCACAATTTTTTTTGAAGGAGTATAAACAGTAAAACTTACAAAGAAAAATACTATAAGAATTAAAGCGTGAATCAACAAAGATAAAGAATACGATATACGATTAACCTTTTTATACTTCAGATTAAAATTTCCGGTTTTTTTAATATTTTTAGAACTCTCACTCACAGATTCTCTCTCTGTGTTTGAATTGTAAATTTATCAATTCCCGCAGCTTTCCCGGCGTCAATCACTTTAATTACCAACTCAATAGCCACAGATTTATCAGCTCGGATAATTAAATTATCTTCGGAAGTTTGACTTTTAAGAGCATTCAACCTACCAGGTAATTCAGCCAAACTAATTTGATCGGAGCCGAGGTAAACGGCACCGGCTTGTGTTAATGTAACGATTAATTTAGACGGTACGATCTGCTCATTTGTTTTAGAGCCGGGCAATTTAACCTTAACTCCGGTTTGTACAACAAATTGAGACGTCAACAGGAAAAAGATGATTAGCAGCATTACAATATCCGTTAAGGATGAATAACTAAATGCCGTTATTGGTTCACTGGATATTTCAAATTTCATTTTAAAAACCTATAAATCAATTTCAATTTCTTCTTTAACATTGGTAACGCTGGGAGAACTATCTTGTATAATATCTACAACATCATTCGCAACAGTTTCCATATCCGTAACCAATTTTTTTACTGAATGTTGAAAATAATTATAAAATGCCAGTGCAGTAATACCAACGATTAATCCAAAAGCACTTGTAACCAAAGCCTCCCAAATTCCGTTTGCTAAATCACTTGGGTTTGCTGCTCCTGCCAGATTTTTAATTTTCATAAAAGCAGATATCATTCCCATAACGGTACCTAAAAATCCGAGTAATGGCGAAATACTGGCAACAGTTGCCAACATGGATAAACCTTTTTCAAGTTTCCCGATTTCTTGATTTCCGGCACTTTCTATTGCTTCCTTTACTCTTGCATGCCCCAATTTATATTTTTTCAATCCTTTTCTAACCACATTGGCAACCGGTGAATTTTCTTCTATACAAAAACCGACAGCACCGGTAATATCTTTTCTCTTAATCAGTCCCCTAATTCTTACCATAAATGCCGGAACATTAATTTTTGCTTTCCTCAGCACTGTATACCTATCTATAATGACGCCTAGTCCGATAATTGAACATAACAATATTGGCCACATTATGACTCCCCCTTTGAGAAACATCGAAAATAGATTCATATCCTTACCTTATAATTAATCATTATTTATTTTTTTTAATAAAACTTTCGGCCATTTCCAACGAATTAAAATTGCCGACTCGAACCCTATACCAAGTTCCTCGACCTGGTATTTTTGCTTTTTCTATAAATGATTTCAGACCTCTTTTTGTATATCTATTTGCCTGCTTAACCGCTACGGATTTTGACCTCCATGATGAAACCTGCACTATGAAATAATTACCTTTTTTATAAATATTATCTTCAACTTTTATGTAATTTTTCAGGTTGGTTTCCGTAATCACCGGAATTTGAGTAACATTTTTCTTGGTAAACGCATTAACTTTCTTTTCCGTTACTTTTGAGTTTGTAAGAATTCGATATAAATTACTGTGTTCTTGTTCGGCGGTCATTTTCGGCTGATTAAATTTAAATAGCGAGGGCTTGATAACAGCATTGGAAATATATTCCATCCCTTTTTTCGGATAGGGATAAGTTACCGGAATTGCAAATCTCCTATCGATTATGCCGGTTGTCGCTACAGTAACGGGTTTTTTTATTTTATTCCTACTTTGAAATATCAAATAATTACCGTTTCTTATGAAAAGATAAAGAGCAGCAGTTACCAACAAAATAGTGACTAAAGCAATAAGGAATACAAATGTAGATCTATCCTTAGAATAACGCCTCTCCCTTGACTTTAATCTCTCAGCAAATCGTCCATCCACCTCTTTGGAATTCTCCGGTTTGTTTTCTACTTTGTGTTTATTTATCTCAATATTCTCATTTGTTATTTTATCTTCATCGAGACTTAATGACTCTTCTTCAATTGATTCATCAAGCTCTAAATTATGGGTAGTAGTTTTCCTTACCTTTTCGAAACCTCTCTCATCAACTATTTCATTTTCATTATTTAGAAAAGGACTCGAAACATTTGTTGTTTTTTGATCAGGAGCAAAACTATTAAAATTCCAAGGAAGTAATGATTCTTTAGAAATATTATCATCCGTTGAGCTATTCAAAATTTCCGAAGTGAATGATTTAACTTTTTTAAAATTATTTAATCTCTTGTCAACCTTATCTTCAAATTCTTGAGTTGTTAATCCATCCCTTTCAATATTATTTACATCGTCGTTTAGGAAATTATCATCAAGTTGTTTCTCCTCCGGTTCAACCGGTTCATTACTTGTATCAACCTGAGGCTCATTATCCGTTTCGTCTCCAAAGCTCCAAGATAATCCCGAGATATCTTCTTCCAATTGAGAAAAGGTTATTGGTTCTTTATCAATATCTAAAATTGATTCTTCTTCAATTTGCTTGGATAAATTTTCACCGAAATCCCATGAAACATTTTCGTATTCGCTTAAATTATTATCCGACTGATCTTTTTGCTTCAATTCATTCCGCTCATCGCCGGAAGGATTATCCCATGCAATCTTCATTGGATTAGAATTTTTGTTATTAGCATCAATTAAAAGTATTTCATTCCCTTTAACGTGCTGATCGATTACCTTGTTTTCTCTGAAAAGTTTTTCAACTTTCGTTTCAATTAATTTTAGCAATTCATTGCCGGTTGGGGGTATAAAAAATTCGGTCGGTTTAATGCCTTGAAGAGGGATTAAAGGTTTACCGATACTTAAACTAAAATAAGAATCCAGCAAATCATATTCGTTAAAATTTTCAGAAGGGACATTAAAAATAAGGTTTTCTTGCGGTGTTTCCGATTTTTTATTTTCCTGATAATAAATTATCAAATCGGCATAAATAACATTTTCATTTTCTTTTCGTTTAGATAAAGGGATATTTTTAATCATCCCTCGCCTTAATTGGAAATAGCCTATTTGTCTTAAGAAAATTGCCTCACCGGGTTTTAAGAGTTTCGATACACGTTTCAAAAATATTTCAAAAAATATTTTTGTTTCCGAATCCGGTACACCCGAAAGCTTAGATAGTTTTCTTATTAACTCAGCCTTTGTCATTGTCAAATGCTTTTAATTTTTGAAATAATTATTAATATAATTTACTAATATATAATAACGATATAATCAATAGATAAAATTTACCAATGATATCGAAAACCTGCTACAGCATTAAAGGGTATCTCTTTATATCCCATCCAAATATAATTATTATGATTTAATAAGTTTGAGAATCGTAATGTCAAATCAAAATTATGTTTCAGTTTATAGATAAAATTTAATCCCAAATTAATAAAGGGATTTAATTTATTGGTATTGCTGATATTTGTGTAAGAGCCGGAATTATAAGCAAGTTTAACTTCGGTAGTTAACCCATTTTTGAAAGCGTAGCTGTAATTAAGCGAGATTCTACCTCTTGGATAGTAAGGAAGAATATTACCGCTTGTATCTCTTGAGTCGTAGAATTCGGCTGTACTAAATAAAGAGCCGTAAGGTCCGAAATAAAATAGAAAATTTACAAATGCATCACCACTTCTTCCGGATGTTGTAACAACATCGAATTTGCCGGATTGAAGAGAAGAAGTAAAATAAGGGATATATTTTGAAGAAAAGATTTGGAGACCGGCATCAATCTCGAAAAATGTTTGATATTCATACTTAATAGTAATTTTTAAATTTGTCGGCTTTGAAAAAAATAAATTCTTAAAATTTTGAGTATTGAAATACCTGTTTTCGGTCAGGAAATAACCGCTTCCGTAAAAATCAACATCAGGTGAATATTCACCGAAAAATGAGATATCTTTATTTACCCTGAACGCTATGGATGCTGTAGGAGCCAAAAAGTTATTAGTGCCGGCTTCAGCATATAAAAATCCGAACTCCGCTTTAATATTTTTACCAATATTTACACCGATTTGTGGATGCATTTTTAAAAAATTGTAATTTAGATTATTACCGATAATATTTTTCAGTGATTGTAATTTATAATTTATATCGGTACCGATATTGAACGTAGTAAACGCCAACTTCATCATACCGTAAACTTGCACAAAATTTTCTGCAAATGATTCTTGTGAAATTGAATAATAGTTATCGGATAATTTTGATGCGAATAAAAAATTCTTGCTCCGTATATTATTAACGCTTAGAGAAAGATCGCCTAATCCCAAAGTTCTTTTAGCTTGCGGTGTATTGGAAGCAAAGAATTTATATGAAGAGAAACCGTATTTGCTATGTAATTTAAATTGTGTTCCCGATAAAAAAGAAGCATCATTACTTATAAAATATGACAAATTTGCACCTCCCGATAAAGAATAACGATCACTATTCCTAACGTATGCACGTTGATAATTACCGTTTGCAAATCCTTCGAATATCCCGTTCTTAAAAGGCTTCGTGTAATTAAACCGGGTAACCGGTAAATCATATAAACCTGCTCCGAAATAAAAATTACCATTAAAGTAATTTAAAGGATTATTTAATTCGAAAGACTTTTTTAAGGGATTACCTAATTTTTTCACCGATAGTTTCTCAGGTGAAAAAACCGGTTTCAAATATGAGGGCGTGGCACAAAGTTATTTGCAAATCGCAGGCCGATGGCACGACCATGTTTTATACGCCAATCTGCGAAGCGACAGGCGG
>CAJXGP010000108.1 GCA_913053915.1 uncultured Ignavibacteriales bacterium
CTTTTAGATTATCTTAACAACCTAAATATATATTTTGCGATTTCAAATGTTACTCACTACAAAGGGAAAATAAATGATATATTTTTAAAATGGGCAAGCAAATATAATATCAAAAATGTAAAGAGTAATTATATAAGTTATCATGACAATACAATTAAATCTTTTAACGAAGTGTTGGTAACTAATTATAAACCCGAGAAACAACTATTATTTGATGATATGAGTATTATTGAAAATAACAAAATCTCAGAAAAAGAATTAACGCATTAATTATGGGGAAAAAGAAAATAAAAAGGAAACCTGTATTTAAACAAATGGCATTTGAAACTGCTGTTAGAAATCCGGAACGCTACATTGATATATTAACTACAATAAAGGATTTTGAAGGTAAAATTTTAGATAATAAATGTTTGTTGGAAATTGTTTCACATTTATATTTGAATAAAATAGTTAGTAGTGATGAAATTGAAATAACAGAAAAAACAACAATCGATGATATAAAAGAAAAGGTAATAGAGGTAAACAACACTTGACGAGCATCTTGAACAAAGGTACGGCAAACTTGGAACAAAAAAGAGCTTTATATCACGAATTGAAAATGAACATAGTGATATTCAATTATCAACATTATACAGACTGATTGAGATTGGTTTCGGAAAACAATTGAATTTATCAATAATCAACTAATCAGCATGTAACAGGCTACAACAAACGCTATACAAATAGCCTTATGAAAACTTTAATATTGATAAAACCGGCATTTTTTCGTTTAATAAATTTGACGTAAGATGTAATAATACTAATTCTTTATCAGCAAATAATTAATATGTATGAGATTAGATTCAACCAAAAGTTCACTCAGAGAAAATATGGATATACACACTAAAAAAGTTAAAGGAGTCTATCGTCGGCTGGCGAAGTGGTATGATTCTACAAGAAAGGTTTGGGATCCAAAGTTTGCAGCCTTAGCAGAAAAAGAGTTTAACAGATTATTAGCTGAGTATATCAAAGACGGCATGGAGATTCTTGATCTGGGTGTCGGTACAGGTATAAATATTGAACGGATAC
Organism: uncultured Ignavibacteriales bacterium; assembly: GCA_913053915.1. The sequence continues at coordinate 1,069 of CAJXGP010000108.1, forward strand.
TTGGACACAATATTTCATTCGAATCGTATAAAGGAATTGATTTATCGGCGGAGATGTTGGCTGAAGCTAAACGAAAGTTCGGGCACCTTGAAAACCTTACGCTTTGCACCGGTGATATAATGCATTTGGAAATTGATAAAGAATATGACGGTATTATCTCTACCTTGGTTTTCTCTCATTTAAGGCATCAAGAAGAGATAGTTCAAAAACTATTAGCGGTACTCAAACCCGGTGGGGTACTTCTTCTTCTTTTCTTCTCTGCCAAACCTGACCCAAGTGTAGTCGATAAACTAATTCTTCACATTTATCGAACTGTTCTACATTTTGATCATGTTCCCATAGAAGTAATGAAAAAATTTCCATCACCCAAAGTCGAACAACATTTTCCTTCCTTAGGTGGACAAATGTCAATTTATATTTTTCAAAAGGAAAAATAGAGACACAACATTAAAACCGGCTTATTAATACTTTCAATAATGAGTTGCATTTTAAAGTTTTGGGAATGAGAACATTAACAAAAATTAAAACTCTTCCACAAGTAAAATAAATTTTTAAAAGAAATTTATTATTTAACAATTTTAGCTATAGTTTTAAAATCTTCCGTACCGCAGTATTTCAACAATTCAAAAAGGATTGCTTCGGTAGTTGTAACTTCGGCGCCATTGACTCTCATCCTATCCAATGCAAATTTATAATCATTTTCATGCCTTGAAGAGACTGCATCGGCAGCTACATTAACTTGAAAACCGTTAGCAAGTAAATCAAGAACCGTTTGCTGAATGCATACATGTGTTTCGATTCCGGCAACAACAATTTGATTAGCTTTATTATCCCTCAATCTTTTAAAAAAATTAGGAGCGCTTAAACAACTAAAACCGGATTTTTGGATAGCGCTCAAACCTTTGAGTCCCTCTTGCAACTGAGGGGCGGTACTACCTAATCCTTTCGGGTATTGTTCGGTATAAAAGATCGGAATATTCAATACCTTAAAACCTCTTATTAATTTGAGTGAATTATTGATAACCATTTTAGGATTTTGCATAACGGCTAATATTTTTATTTGAATATCAATAAGTAAAAGAGATGTATTATCCCTTGATAAAATTTTCGGATTTTTAATTATTGCTTGTTCCATAAATTCTCCTATAATTGTTTTAGTAAATAGGAACCATTCCGTATTTACCGCAGGCGTACATCATCAAAATTGAAGAAAGAGCTATTAATGCTTTTTTCTGATCCTCAGTGTAAATGACGAGATCATAGACTTCAGCCACAAATTGCATATTCTTTAAAATTTTTCTTAATTCATTATAAGAAGGTGAACCATGCCAATTAGCAACTTCTTTCACTAAAAAATTTTCATTTCGTCTGAGAAACTCTGCAAAAGAAATGATCCTTTTGGAATGAGCGGTTCTTGGTCTGCATATAGTAATCAAATCATTAAAATAAGTATCCCATTTTTCAGCAAGTTCTTTATTGGAATTGCGCATAAGATAGCGGGCTTTTTCAAGAGAGAATTTAGCCTTAGTAACCGGTCTCACATTAGGAACGAGTGCATATCCGTCATAACTTACATATTGTATTTCATCATCAAAATATTTCCAGTGTTTGATTAGCTGATTATGAGTCAGAATTACTATAACTTTTTGAAGAGCGCTGTCAACCATAATAAATTTATTCTGTTGTTCATTGATTACGGTTACCCAATGTTCCCAATTATCGATACTGAGTATACACGGTAATCCCTGTTTTAAATGACTGCTTAGAACTTTAATTGCATCATCAGGAGTTTCACGTTTAAAATATTTCATTTTACAATTAAAATTTTTTGCTGCTTTTGCTAAACCGATTTCATCTGTTCCGTACCACCACGTGCTGCCTGCCAGCTTTCCTATTTCCCTTTCATTTTCAAATTTGCCTAACATAACTAAAGCATATTTCAATGCAAACGGTCCGCATTGATACTTGTAAGGCTGTGGATAAAAACTCATAAATTACCTGAAAACATTTAAAAAATAATTTAATCAAAGTTAATTAATTATACGCCGGAAATTTTGCAAAAGAAAGAATTTTCTTTAATTTTATTTTAATGAACGATAAAAAATTAAAAGTAGCCGCAGTATTTAATGAACCCAATCCTGAATTATATATTAAGCCTGAAGAGAATAACGTTAATTTTAATTTTGTGCCGTATTTTGAAATTGAAGACTTAACTCCTATCGAAGAATATGAAATTCTTTGCAAAAAGCTTTCGGAAGAAGGTTTTGAATCTTATTCCCTCAATATAAAAGATGATATTACAACGCTCTTAAAAGATATAAAAAAAAATAAACCGGATGTAATATTTAATTTCATAGAGATTTATAAAGACAATGCACGCTTCGAAATGAACGTTGTCGGTTTACTAGAATTAATAGGCATTCCGTATACGGGTGCACCATCGATGGCTTTATCCAATTGTCAAAGTAAAGTCCTGACGAAAAGAATATTAAATTCGGTCCGCATAAAAACACCGCAATTCACAGTCTTCAAAAAAGCTTTAAAAAATTATTCACATTGCCTTAATTATCCACTTATTATAAAGCCTGCTTTTGAAGATGCAAGTGCCGGAATTGAAAACGATTCGATAGTGCATAGTATGAAAGAACTAAAGGAAAGGATTAATTATGTCCTTCATTATTTTATGCAGCCTGTTTTGGTAGAGGAATTTATTGAAGGTAGAGAGTTAAACGTTGCTGTTATGGGGGATAAAAGATTAAAAGCTCTTCCGATCAGCGAGATAGATTTTACCGAGATGCCGGATCATCTACATAACATCGTAAGTTATCAAGCTAAATGGGAACCACGGAATGAAGCCTATCATAAAACTATTCCCTGTTGCCCTGCCGATTTAACAAAGTCAATTGAAAAAGAAGCAAAAGAAATTGCAGTTAAAGTATTTAAAACTATGGAATGCCGGGATTATGCGCGCGTTGATATGCGCTTATCGAAAGGCAATAAATTGTATGTGCTGGAAGTTAATCCTAATCCGGATTTGACCGAAGGTGCTGGGTTTATGCGTTCCGCTGAAGCTGCAGGATATTCCTATCAAAAAGCATTAAAAAAAATTGTTGATCTTGCATACGCTCGTAAGAATAATAAAATTTTTAATTATATTTAAAATAAAATTAAAAAACAGGAGGTAAAAATGGCTAAGATAGAAATAGATATGACTCCTCAAGAAATTCAATTATTTAGAGAACTCCTAGAATCCGTTATTTCAGATCTTCAAATGGAAATTGCCGATACTGATAGATTGGAGTTTAGAGAAAAATTGAAGGTGAAAAGAGTGATTTTGCAAAAAGTTATTTCCAGACTATCCGGTGCAGAATAAATAGATCGCACAACGAAAATTAAAAATGAAAAGAAACGCCGTTTATATGTACCTCTAAAAGGGCTATTGCCCCGGATAAATTTTTTGCTTTAAAGTCAGGCTTAATTTTGTAATTTTCTAGTAAAGAATATCCGATTTTCCCCGCATAAACAAGAAAACTTTCCCCTCCCATACTCTTAGCATCACAGATATCCGATTCAATATCATCACCAATCATAATAAATTCTTTTCCTTCATTCCACCTTATTTGCAAGAGGGCTGATCTGAAATATAACGGAGCCCGTTTATTATTGATGTTAACAAATACCCCGTACCGACACCGGAAGAAGCACTGAAAAAATTACAACAATTTTACGTGAGGCAACTAAAATCAAGAAAAGATATATTTTTGAGCCTGGGACATTTCTTAAATTCTTTAAGAATTCCTGAACGTTCATATTTTTTCTTAAATCTTTTTAGTGCTCTGTCTATATTTTCATTTTCTTGTATATTAATCCCTATCAATTAATTCTCCTTATTTATATTTAAAAAATTTTATTTGTATGTCAAGATATATCATATTTTAAAAAATATGAGTTAAATTTAAAGTAAAGAGACGGAGTTGTTTAGATGTGTTATATTTACAAAAAAAGAGTAAATTCTATCTAAAAACAAAACGCTTTAAGCAGATATAAAACTTACATTTATTTTTGATTAGCATTCTAAAAAAGTTGTAGCTTATAAACTCGGTTTATACTCTAAGACCAATTCGACTTCTCAGTCTCATTTCCCTTAATTTTGTTTTACTTTATTTGTCTCCTCAGCCTTTTTTCCCAATTTAATTATTTTTGACGGGACAAATGGCACTATTTTAAAAGCACCATCTTTTTTGTCTGTACAAATTTGCCGGCAATAATTCTATAAAAATACATTCCGCTGGATAGCGCTGAAGCATCGAAATTTACTTTATAATATCCGGGTTGTTGTTGCTCATTTATTAGAACTGCTACTTCACGTCCGAGAATATCATAAATTTTCAGTTGTACAGACAAGGCATGCCTTGTCTCAACAGTCGGAATGGAATATTCAATTGTTGTACTCGGATTAAATGGATTTGGGTAGTTTTGTACCAAAGAAAATTTTACAGGGATGTTATCATTTACTAATTCTACATTAGTTAACAAAAAAGTATTTAGCGTAATTCCGGGACTTTCAGTTGTAGTTGTAAAAGTTTCCCCAATTATGGGTCCCGATAAAACAGTTGAAAATGAAGTCAGCTGACTGTTAAAATCAGAATGAACTGCTCTTCTTATAACAACACTTCCTGCATTATTTGAATGTACATAAGTCCAATATTGATTATTTATGTCATCAAAATAGCCTGAAGGCACTCCACCTTGATTTGTTAAAACACCATTAGGAAGGTTTGGAAAAACCGTATATGAACCTTGCAAAGTATCACTTTTCATTGCAATAATTCCTTGCCCTTTAGATATATATAAAATATAATTTGTACCATCGAAAAATATATCGGGATCTGAAGCGCTCGAAGGAGAATTAGTTAATTGATAAGTGGCTCTATCTCCGCTTTGAGAAATAAATTGTGTCCCATCAGAACCTTCCACTTCAACGGCAGAATCAAAATATTTTGTACAAGGATATGATTGACAACTAGCAGGATCACCTGTTAAACCGGTCGAATTAAGATAAAATAAAACAATCTTACCAGAATTATCTATAATGGCCGAAGGATCTACGTACTGGACAGGTGCGCCATTGTTGTCAATAATTGAAACAGGTACAGGATTTGAATCCCAAGTATTTGTTATTTTATCATATCTTTTTACCATACCCGGTGTAAAGATATATAATTTACTTCCTCTAATAATTACATCCGGTACGCTTCCTCCATAAGGAATAAAATTTGGTACTAAAGTCCAATTTATTCCATCATTAGATTCTGCTAAATGGACTTTATGATCTTGAAAACCGTTACAATTTACATCGCATGTATGAAAAGACATAATATATTTTTTTGTGAAAGGTTGAGAAAATATCATATCATTCACGATAAGAAATAAACTAATTGCTATTAAAATTATTTTTAATGCTTTCATATCAATTACTCCAATTACATATCTTTTTATTTGATTAAGACCATTTTCTTTGACTGTACAAAGTTTCCGAAATTATTTTTAGCTGTAAGTTTGTACCAATACACTCCGCTTCCTAATTTGGTAGCATTAAAATTAATTTTGTAATTGCCCGCCTCTTTTTCTTCATTTACCAATGTTTTAACTTCTCTGCCTATAAAATCATACACTTTAAGTGTAACTTTACTTAGCACCGGAATCTGATAACTGATAACTGTGTTTGGATTAAACGGATTAGGATAATTTTGATAAAGCCTAAAATCTGAGGGAATATTATCCGTGAATTGTCTGACGTCAGTTACCGTATTTTGAATTTTGTATTTATTAAGATAAACGCTACCGGGTTTGT
>CAJXGP010000109.1 GCA_913053915.1 uncultured Ignavibacteriales bacterium
CGATCTAAAAACCCTTTATGAAGCCCAAGGATTTGAAAGTGTTACTACGTATATTCAGAGTGGTAATGTGATCTTTGAGTCAAAGGGTTTGAATAAGGAAGATTTAAAGAAAACCATAGAAAAGGCCATTAAAGAGAAATACACATTTCATGTACAGGTGAATATCCGAACCAACAAAGAATTAAAAGGGATTGTGGATAATTGCCCATATAAAGAGGCAAAGGTAGAAGGAAATGGCACTAAGATTCTAGTAACATTTTTGCAGTCTACTCCTTCTAATCAAAAACAGGAGATACTTCTGGGGTATGTAAAATCTCCAGAAAGGTTAACTATTCAAGGTAATGAGGTATATTTATATTGCCCAAATGGTTATGGAAAAAGCAAATTATCAAATACATTTCTGGAAAATAAGCTCGGCATATCGGCAACAACAAGAAATTGGAAAAGTGTAAAAAAGTTGTATGAATTGTCTATGAACTAATGTTGCACATAACATTATAAAGGATTCGGTATGCCATAGGCATTCTTTTGAAACAATCCTGTGCTCCTGCTAAAAAGAAGTGGGAACTAAGGATAAACTAAGGCGGAAAGCGGCACGCCGTGCAGTATTTGTAATAGCAATGAAAAGTAATACGATTGATTATTGCTGTGTACATTATTGCCTCCGATTTGTTTATAAATTGTGTTTATTAAATTTATCGGAAATATATAATTTGTAACAAAAGTAAATGTTGTTTTTGATAACCTGGTGGGTTAGCCCAAGAAATCTTCCGCTTTGCGCCTGCCCGCAGTCTTTCCGGCGGGGGCTTAGTTCAACATATTATTCCACTCCTCTAAGACCTAAATTGAGCATTTGTAATGTAAAATTAATAAAACCATGTCATTGCAAGAACCTATATGGTTAGGAACCCACCAAAAGTGCCGAGTCGCTTACGCTTCTCACAATGACAATCAAGAATCGTTCAATTTAGATTTAATAAGTTTCTATAATTTTTATTTGTTTATTTACCTTGTTCTACTCTAACTCTCATTCTCATTCTTTTTCCCATTTTTCTTCCATGCATAGGACGATGCATTTTTTCCTGATGAAATAGAGAATACTTATTCCAAATTTTTTGCTGTTTAGGAGTAAGAACATAATAAACATCCATCAAATGATTAGCTTTTTCCAAAGCCATTTCATCACGGAACTTATTCATCTTTTCAACACCGGAGATAACATTTTTTCGGTTTATTTCACCTTTGATTTTCAGGTCTCTCATGTTAAGTCCTTCTTTCAGTAAAGCTGCCCTAAGATCAATCATCTCTTTTTGAAAATTAATTTTTAATAGTGCCATCTTTACTTCTTGTTGTTTTGTCAAATTCAACCGCTTCCAAATTCTCTCTTTATTTTGCTTCATGAAAAAAGAATGATTTTTCATCCTAACGGGACGGTTAGGCATTCTTTGTGAATATGAATCTATCGTAAATACCGATGCAAAAAGAAAAAATATTATCAATGCAACTAATGACCTTTTCATCTTTTTCTCCTAATTTATATTTAAAAAATTTTATTATTTACATAACTTTGACAATAGGGCGAAGCAACAGGTTTAAAAGAAAAAATATTTAAACTACTTTATGCCTGCGGTTGTCTAAATATACAATGTAATATAGCACTATGATTGATACTCAAGAGGATTTTGAATTAGTACGAAGTTTTATTAATGGTAATGAAAATGCATTTAATAAATTAGTACACAAGTATCAACAAAAAATATATTGGCATGCGAGAAAAATGACGGGAAATCATTTAGATGCCGATGAAGTTGTCCAGGAAGTGTTGTTGGTTCTTTATAATAAATTGAAGGATTTTAAATTTCAGTCTTCACTTTATACATGGATTTATAAAATTACCAGTACTAGAAGTATCAATCAAATTAATAAAAGAAAAGTCAGAAGATTTTTTTCAATAGATGATAATATTAAAAAAAATATACGTAGTTCCGAAAACATTATTGAAAACTTGGAAACAAAAGAAAAATTGGAGAAACTGGATAAAATCATTCAAAAGCTTCCTGCAAGGCAAAGAGAGATATTCTTATTGAGAAATTACGAAGGTTTAAGTTACAAAGATATTGCAAATATAACGGGAAAAACCATCGGAGGATTAAAAGCAAATTATTTTCATGCGATGCAAAAAATTACGGAGATGATGAAAAAAAATGAAGACTATTGATAAAATTATATTATATATTGACGGACAAATGGATCCGAATGAAAAGCTTCTTTTTGAAGAGAAATTAAAAAATTCTGCTCAGCTCAGAAAGGAACTTGAAAAGTATAAAAACTTTTTAAATGAGCTGAAAAACTTGAATGAAGTAAAGATCGATGAAAATTACTTTATCCGGACTGTACCTAATTTTCGTGAGACACTGAAAAAGAAAAATCAATCGAAGTTTTCACCTGAATTTGCACTTGGTCTTTCAGCATTAGCTGCTGTATTGATAGTTTTAATTTTGGTGATAAATAAACCTGTAGTTTTTAATAAACCCGGTACAAGCTTATTAACCTGGCAACTAACGCCGAACGAATTATCCGAAGCGATAAAAATGTACGGAAATCAAATAAATATCGAATATCCGCCTCAATCGGAATCGGCTCATTATGATTCGGTTTTAGATACGCTAATCTTAAACGAATTAAACGGGACTGACGAATCGAAAAATTATATTCAATCTTATGTAAACATTGGATTAAATAATATAATTCAAAATATGAATGGAAAAGAGGCTGATCGAATTTACAAGGAATTATTAAACAAAAGGATTTATTAGGGTAATATTATGAAAAAAGTATTTGTATTCGTATTATTATTGTCTTTCATATCGGCAAGCGCATTTGCTCAAATGCATCGCAGAATGAATGAAGTAAGGAAAAAAATAGAAGATCTTGAAAAAATCAAATTACTTGATGTACTGCATCTCGATGAACCCACAATGTTAAAATTCTTCCTCAGACGTGATAATTATCAAAGACAAATAATGCAGTTAAATAAATCACAGGAAGGAGTTTTACAACAAATGGAGTTACAACTTGAGACTAAAAACGGAAAGAAAAATGTTCGATTAATAAATAAACTCATTAATAAATACCTTTCAATACAGGAAAAGATAGCGGATAAAAGGGCTGAATTTATTAAATCGGTATCGGATATTTTGACGCCTAATCAAATTGCAAAGTATTTGATATTCGAAAAAAAATTCAAAGAAGAACTGAGAAATTTGTTTTTCCGAAATCGGATGAGAATGCGTATAAAGTGATGTATTGCACATGAATTCCGATGCGGATGAATAATAAATCGGTTTTTGGGGTTGATTTTATTGTTTAACAACCATATTTTTCGCCAATAATTAAGCGGAAGTGGTGGAATCGGTATACACGCTATCTTGAGGGGGTAGTGCCTGCTTGGGCGTGCGGGTTCAAGTCCCGTCTTCCGCACTATAAATTCACGTTAAACATACATAAAAAATATAAGGAAGATACTCATGAAAATATTATTTAGCGTATCTTATTGCTTGCTTTTTTTATTCATAGCAACCAATCTTTCAATTGCCCAAACTATGAAACCCGATGCAGCCAGGTTGTATAACGAAGGCAATAAATTTTTAAAAGAGGGAAAATATCAACAGGCTATCGGCGTTTATGATAAAGCTCTTAAAATCCAGGAAGATTTTCGGACTTTCTATCAACGTGGAGTCGCTCTTAAAAATACAGGTAAGCTTAAAGAAGCTAAAGATTCATTTGAATCTAGTATTAAGGCGAAACCGGATTTTGCCCTCGCTTACAATGCGTTGGGCGGTATATATTTTGCAATGGGAAAATATCAAAAAGCTGCTGATAATTTCCAAAAAGTTGTGGATATGACTAAGAATAAAATCGTTAAAGAAAAGGTACAGAAAAACATTGCATTTGCCTATGCGAAATTGGGTGATAATGCCGTTTCACAAGGAAACCCAAAAAAAGCAATAACTTATCTTAAAAAAGCTGTTGAAAATAGTAATTATGACGCTGCATATCTTTCTTTGGCTAAAATTTATTCCGAAACAGGTAAGTATGATAGTTCCTTGAAAGCTGCCGAAAATGCATTGAAATACAGAACAACAATTGGTGAAGGCGGTCCTTACTATTATATGGGAGTTGCGTATAAGAAAAAAGGAAATATTGCAGAAGCTAAAAAAATGTTCGATATCGCAAAAAAAGATCCAAGATATAAAAGATTGGCGAAGTATGAATTAACGGCGTTAAGGTAATACCCGGCTTATTCTTTCATTAAACCCTCGCTGAAAACGAGGGTTTTTTCTTTTTTTAAAATTATCTTATGGCTGATAACCTAAAATTTCCGGAATATTTTAAATCGCTCAATTCGAATTTAATCTTTTCATTAATTTCGGCTGCCTCTGTTTTGAGAAAAGAACAATTGTTACGTAAAGCATTGTTGTTTTGCAAAAAAAATAATGTTAGTACAACTAAAATTTATGAAACATTGTTGCAAACTTATCTTTTTGCCGGTTTTCCTTCTGCTTTAAATTCTTTGAAAATATTTTCCGAATATTTCCCTTCAAACAATAGACAAATATCAAGCGCACCTATCAAGGTTCTGCGAAAAAAAGGTAAAATAATAAACAAAAAAATATATGGCGATAAGCAGGGGAAATTACTGGCTAATATCAAAATTTTTTCACCTGAACTATCTGAATGGCTTTTAATAGAAGGATATGGGAAAGTATTAAGCCGAAGAGGAATGCAATTAAAAGAAAGAGAATTGTCCATTATTACTATTTTATCGGTGCAAAAATTTGAATCTCAGCTTTATTCGCATATTAATGGTGCTTACAAATTGGGTGTTCCTATTAAGGAAATTTATGAATCAATTGAGATGTTAAACAAAATCGGTGAAAAACAATTATCAAAGTTCGGATTAAATGTTCTTCGGAAATATAAAATTAGAAACGGAATACTACTTAAGTGAAAAAATTGAATTGCGAATATTCTTTTCATTAGCGAAATCTAAAATCGGAACCGGAAAAAATTATGCTGTTGAAACATATTCTGAAAAATTAATTCAATGGAGATCATTTGCAAATATCGGCTAATAGAGGCTTGGCAATCACGAATAAATTATATCACTCTGAATTTTTAGCCTATATTTCGTCTCTTGCTGCAGTCTGCAAGATACTTGGGCTACAGAAATAGAGACTTTAAAAAGGACAATGACGGGTCGGTATATTAAATTTAAGACCTGTTGAACAAGGGGTTTCCTGAAGTATATCATTTACGAATGCTATAGGTTCTGTACTTGGTGCTTTCATCATTGCAGTTTCCTCTTTAAATTGGGTATTATTTAATTTTTTATCTTTTAGTTTGCTAATAACAGCTATTGGTGTTTTAAGCAGTTCAATTGATAATTTTTTAGGAACGACTATGCAAGTGCAGTTTATGCGGGAGAATAACCGGAAAACGTTCTCATTGCGGTAAAAAAACTGCATATTATCGGGGGGCTTAGATTATTTAATAATGATATTGCGAATTTTATTACTGCAGTATCCGTAGGGCTTTTAGCGACTATTTTTATTATAATTTAATGGGTAAATGAAAAACTTAAAATATTATATTATTATTTGCGTTTCGCTTTTAACAATTAACACATTTGCGCAAACTACTGCACAAAGATACGCTGCCGCTATGAATGCTTATAATTTAAAACAGTATGCCGTTGCAGCGAATTCATTCAATAGATTTTTACAAAATTATAATCTTCAAGATAAACTTTTTGCGTCGGCGAAATATTATTACTCCGAGTCTATGCTTAAGCTTGGTGAAAAAGATGCGGCGATTAATGGATTCGAATATTTGGTGAACAATTTTCAATGGTCAAGTTTTAGAGTAAACGCTCTTTATAAGCTTGGTGAAATTTATTATTCGACGGCAAATTATGACAAATCTATAAAAAGATTAAAACAATTATTAAAAGATTACCCTTCCAGTAAGCTTACAGGTTCATCTTTGTATTGGGTCGGAGAAGCGTATCAAAAAGAAAATAAAATGGAAGACGCTATTCAATTCCTTACAGATGCAATTTCAAAAAAAGAAAATAATAAATTTGTTGATAATTCATTATATGCGCTGGCTTCAATATTTCAGAAAATCGGTGATTATGAAAATGCAGTTAAGTATTATGATCAGCTTTTATCATATCATCAAAATAGTCCTCTCGTTCCATCGGCACAAATACAAATAGGAATCTGTTATTTTAAACTTAAAGATTATAATTCATCAATAATTGAGCTGAGCGATCCTATTCTTTCTACTTTACCATCAAAATCTTATTCGGAAAGTCTTTATTTATTAGCAAATTCTTATTATAGGTTAAGAAATTTCAAAGCTGCCGGGAAAGTTTATTCGGAAATAATTAAGAAATATCCCAATTCGGATGTTAAAAGAAATGTTGAATATGGATTAGCATGGACATATTTTCAACAGAAAAAATATAATGATGCTTACAGATTGTTTAACTATCTCTCCGGTGGAGATGATTCCTTAGCGATTAAATCATTTTTCTGGAAAGGTGAAGCTAAAAGATATTCCGGTGATGTAAAACAAGCATTTAATATTTATAGACAATTCCTGGTAAATTATCCTACTAGTAAAATGATTGGTGGAGTTACTTATCAGATGGGTGTGCTTTATTTTAACCGGAAAAAATATATTTTAGCTGAAAAGTTTCTTCGAACCTCACTTGGATCAATAGATAAAGCCGTAAAGACAAAAGCTCTTAATCTAATGGGAGAAATAGAGCTGAATAAAAAGAATTTTAATGAGGCAA
>CAJXGP010000110.1 GCA_913053915.1 uncultured Ignavibacteriales bacterium
CATCAAGTTGTTGTTTGAATTGATGCTGCTCTAATTGTATTTTTTGAGCTATTTTGTCTTGTTGATATTGTTCAGCTTTTACGGCAAACATTTTATCTAATTGATTAATACAGTCTTTGCAATCTTTTTCAGTAGTTTTTGTTGGATTAGTATTTAATTTTTCAAGTATTTTTTTTGCCTTAATTTTTATATCTCCATCTAAAACAGAAAGGTTTTCATTTATTAGAGCATTTATGAATTTTGTAGAAAGTATAGTTTCATTTATTGATTGTTTGCCGCTTTTAAATTTATCGCGATATTTGAAATTAAATAGTTTGATTTGATTTTCTTCTTCGTCTATATAAATTGCATCAACACCAAAATCATCATATGCTTTATTAAATAATAATTTATTAAAATCAGTGTCTGTTATTAATTCAATTAAATCATTAATATCTTTCTTAGAAGTTAAAAACTCTAAAATAAATAGATAAAAGCCTAACCTCTCAGTCCGTTTTGGGTCAGAAAAAGATTTAGTAATACCTTTTTCTTTAACTAAAAGATCATAATACTTTTGACTTTTTTGACTTATTATTTTGTAATCATTAATGCTTGCCATGTTCTCTCTCTTTTTAATACCCTACAACGATTGTGTATATTCAATTGTATATATTCCGTCAAATTGGCGGTATAAGCACAATTGTTGATATTTTTCTTTTATCATTTTACACCCCCCATTCTTTTTCTACAATCACTTTAAGTTGCTTTAAAAACAATATAAACTATAAATCTGCCGGGCTGATTACACCTTTACCGCTACAAGGGGAGAAGAGTCAATAAATTGGAAAATACTTGATTTATCAAAATTGGTTTTAGATGTTAAATACGAGTTCAACTCTGATAATAAAAGGCTTTATGAAAATAAACTAATTTTAGCGCAAAGTTATACTACCCCCCCCCTAAATTCAGAGAGATATGATGAGCCCACTTGTCAATACTGAACCTGCTATGCTTCTGCATACAAACAGTTAAGGTAAATGCTAAACTTGCACAGAAGGTAATAAAAGCTATGGGAAGAAGAAGCACTCAAAAAAGGATTGATATTTCATTCCGGCAGAGGTTCTCGGTATGCGGATAGAGTTTTCCGTAAAAGATTAAAGATCTATAAAGTAACTCAAAGTATGAGCAGAAAAGACAGCTGTTATGATGATGCAGCCGCAGAAAGCTTCTTTAAAACTTTAAAAAATAAATCGGTAAATAAAACAGGGCAATATAAAAGCGGAAAGGAGGCTAAGGCAAGTATGTTTGAATAGACAAAGTGCTGTTATAATACAAAGAGTATTCACTCTATACAGGGATGCTGCACTCCAAAAGAATATCTGCAGAGATATTATGAGGGATTAAAGAAATGTGCTTAACTGTTTTGTGTAAAAAAGGGTTGACAGACCAATTTTATAAATTTAAAATTGAGAAAGTAGAGACAGAATAAAATTACTACTTCTTAGATGATGAATATCGGAGGGGAATATGAGTAAAAAATATGAAAATCAGCCCATTACGGAAGCATTGTGCGAATTTCAATTTATTCCCGGACAACCGTGGGATATGACTATACCCGGCCTAATATACGGAGAGATAAAATCGGAATTTCCAGATAAAAAACAGCAGATAAATGTTGGATTTCAGTCAAAACCCTTAGAAAAAGGAGATGAACATAAAATAGGGCGGCCGGTTCTTCCAATACTTCAATGTTTTAAAAAGAATAAAACCGCTCTAATTCAGGTAGCTGAAAACCTTCTCGCTGTTAATCAATTGGAACCATACCCTGGATGGGAAAGCTTTAAGAAAATGATTTTAGAAAATTTTCGCGTTTATAAAAAAGTGGCAGATCCTAAAGGGTTCAGGAGAATAGGACTTAGATATGTTAACGTTTTTGATTTCGAGAAAACTGAAAAAGTGGAATTAAAAGATTATTTTAAATATTACCCTTTTATTCCGGAGGATCTGCCCCAAGAGCATGGTCCATTCTCAACAAGGGTTGAATTTCCATATGGAAAGGACAATGAAAATCTCATATTGTCGCTGGGAACAGCAGTACCCAAAGAGCCTGACACGCTCTCTTTAGTGCTTGATATCGACTATGCCATGACTATGCCGGAAAGCGTTTCTGTTAATGAAGATAAGATATCAAACTGGTTGGACAATGCCCATAAAAAAATAGAGACAGCTTTTGAGGCATGCATCACAGATAAGACAAGAAAAGGTTTTGAGGAGGCAGATAATGCAGACAGCATTTAATAACAAGCTATATCCGGATTATTCACAATCAGGAATTTCTCCTGTTACGCAGGATATTTTGTCAAATACATCTGCGCCCGAGACTGACGAAGAGGAGTGGATATCAAAAGATCCTATCTCAGTTTTGCCAAATACATCTGTATATACAATACTTGAGAAGTATGCAGATAGAAGAGAAGAAATCTCTGTTTGCCAACGCAACCAAAACTTGATTGAGAAGATAGAATGTGTCTATATTCTCAAAAACACTGAAGACCGGCATGCCATTCAGGAAACAGAGTATCTTTTGAATATTCCCGGCATGCGAGAATCAATCCTGAAAGGATTATCTACTCCTATTGAGGAATGCTCCGATAAACTTGACTGGTGATGTGGAGAGTTGTTTTTAAAAGACAGGCTCAGAAGGATGCTAAGAAGTTAACCGTTGCAGGTCTGCGCCAAAAAGCCGAAAAACTCATTGAGATCCTTAGTAAAAACCCTTACCATTTGAGAAACTAATAGGTGATTTGAGTGGTGCATTCTCACGGCGAATAAACATACAACACCGATTAGTTTATCAAGTGCTTGACGAAGAAATGACCGTAAAAGTTATAAGAATGCGGACACACTATGAATAGATAAGCTTAGGACGTGGGGCGTAGTAGGTGTTCATCAATTGACAAGAGGTTTGCATTCTCATAAGATGACAATGTATTGACAAAATGGAGGTCATATGC
The DNA here is from genome assembly GCA_913053915.1 of uncultured Ignavibacteriales bacterium. Next base: position 2,994 of record CAJXGP010000110.1, read on the forward strand.
AAGCTGTATTTTATTCACAAGCTAGAAACAAGCTAAGAAGCATTATAAATAAAGTATGTGATGACTTTGATGAGTATATTATCACTACGAAGGATAATAAATCCGCCGTATTGATCTCATATGATGAGTATAGTGCTATGAAAGAGACCATGTATCTCCTCTCTTCAAGGAATAATAGGGATAGATTGGGTGATGCGATAGATCAGATAGAGAAATCAGAATTTGTAAAGAAAGACATTAAAGTATGATTATAGGCTTTGCTGATAGAGCGTGGGAAGATTATCAGCATTGGATTAAAAATGATCAAACTATAATAAAACGAATCAACATGTTGCTTAGAGATATAAAAAGGGATCCCGATGATACAAAAGGTATAGGTAAACCGGAGCGGCTGAAAGGAAACTATCAAGGATATTTTTCAAGACGGATCACATCCGAACATAGGCTGGTTTATAAGGTGTTAGGTGATTTAATAGTTATAGCGCAATGCAGATATCACTATTAGCTTTCAGCAGGTTATGGGTTAGCCTTATCTATTTCTATGCTGGTAAAGTTAGATAGAAAGCAACTGATCACCCTATAATTTACAGCAGATTTGGGGCTTGACCTGTTCTTATTTAGCGGCAATCAGCTTTTATGTAATAGACACAAATGTTTGTGTTTTTGTTAGTGTTTGGAGGAAGGTGACATTCAAAGTAACGGTGATGTTTTATTTTAGTAATATAAAATGGAACATCAATACGATTTTATAAAAATAAAATGGTGCCTATGAACTTTTATATTTTAAATATAAAATAAACTCTACTTTTTTGCCCAACGAGTCTCCGTTTAATCTTATCTCAATATTCGTCATCCTCTCCAAATGTTAGTTTGCCTCTGATCTTTGATTTACTCATCAAATTATACTCTAAGATTTCTTCAGTTGTTGCTCCCTTAGAAGACATAGAATAAAATGTTTTTTCTCCCAACAATATATATTTCCAAGTACAGTCCATTTTGTTCTCAGCATCTAATTCATTTATCTTGTTTATCCAATCAATCATGGCGATCTGCTTTCTTTCTCTATCACGAGCGTTGACATCTTTTTCTGCCTTTGTTTCCACGATATATACTAAACCTATTTCAAAATTAAAAAATGGTGCTAAAATAAAAGCATGACAGCAAGAAAACAACGATTGACAGATGAACAGATCAAAAAGTTAACAGATGCATATAAGAGTGTAAAAGATAAGAAAACCGCCATAAGGATTGATTGCGTTATTCTATGGGGAAAGGGATATGATTGGGCGGTAATTGAAGATGTTCTTATGATTTCGGTGGGATTGATATACAATGCCGTTAATAAATACAAATTTTCCGGAATAGCCGGTCTAACAGAGAGTCATTACAAAGGTCACAATTACAAGATGACCGGTAAGCAGGAAAAAGCAACAGTTGAATTTGTTGAAAAGAATTATATACCTGACTCGAAAATGGCCATAAATTGGGTAAAAGAACATTTTGGTATTGAGTACTCAGAACAAGGTATGCAGGATTTTTTGAAGAGGCACAGCTTTGTTTACAAGAAGCCAAAAGGGATACCCTGGAAGCATCCATGCGAAGAAGAACAAAAAGCATTCATAAAAAGGATAAAGAAGGTAATTGATAAATGTGCGGACAAAACAGACGAAGCAGTATATTTCTCGGATGGGTCAGGTTTCTACCATAACGTTAAGCCGGGATATGGATGGATCAAGAAAGGAAAAGAAAAGTTCTTTAAAACAAACACATCACGGGAAAAGATAAATATCAACGGAGCATACAATCCAAAGGATCAGGAAGCTGTTTGTATTGAGCAGGAAGATTCTGTAAATCAACAGTCGAACATGAAGTTAATCGACAAGATAGTGAGTATTCATCCTGAATACAGAAAAACAAGTATCGTTTTAGACAACGCTAAATACAATCATGGGAATTTGTTCAAGGAACATCTTAAACAGATAAAGAAAGAAAAAGGTGTAGAAATAGAGCTTATATATCTTCCGACATATTCACCAAATTTGAATTTGATAGAAAGACTGTGGAAATATGCGAAAAAGAAGTTATTGAGTGTGTATCATGAAGAATTTGGAGAATTCAAAGAAAAGATAAAAAGATTTTTCGAATACGAAATAAAAGAAAAAACACATAGGTTAAATTTGGAGCGGTCTATAGGAACTGCCTTTCAGGTCATAAGCGAATAAGATTGATATTTTGAACTTGTTTAGTATAACAGAGAGAACATCGTATTCATAGGAGCATCCGGCTTAGGCAAGACCCATCTTGCCATAGGAATCGGTGATAAAGCATTAAATCATGGCTACAAGGTTTGGTTTACAACGGCTCTATCATTGGTTGAGTTACTGGAAATGGCAGAGATGAAGAGAGAACTGAAAAAGAAGATCAACCAACTGCTCAAGTTTGACTTAATCATCATAGACGAACTTGGCTACCTGCCTATTAACAAACAAGGTATGTATAACATGTTTCAATTTATTAATGCTATGTATGAATACCGCTCATTAATCATAACAACCAATAAGGAGTTTACCAACTGGGGTGAGTTCTTCTTTGATGACAATGTAGCGGTTCCGATAGTAGACCGAATAATCCATCACTCTCATATCTTTATGTTAGGAGGTGAAAGTTATAGATTAAAATCAAAATTAGGGCACTGAAATATGGGCATAAGGTGGCTCAAAATTAATGGCCGAAAATGGTATATTTCTGTTGGCCGTTGACACCGTAGGGAAGGCTAATATTGGGCAATCTTTAAGAAATAAAAATTCTCAAGCTAACCGGTTAGCCCATCAAATTTTGATTTTTAAATCTTACCCAATCTTAACCTTCTGTGGATACGCTTACCATCTAGTGGTCTCATAATCTCTCCTTTTAGTTGTATGGGTACCAGTCGCATTTTCTTAACTGCCTTACAGTTACAACTGCTGTTTCATCTGTTTTATTGAAATAGACTATCTTTCTTCCCATATATCCCCCGGCATCAATCTCAATAATCTTTATACCGAGCAGCTTGAGTGTCTTTTTCGTCTGCTCGATATTTGCCCTTCCTATCAATTCGCCGGACTTATCTGAACCGCCAAAAACCTTAGATACCATATTATCTTTTGACGAACCGAGTTTAATCATAGAGTTATAAAGAGTAAGCAGAGATACATTTCCATATTTTACTGTTGCGTGTTGCCTATTTTCAATTCCGCCATAATGATATTTTTTATCGTGCATTGTTACGACAACAGCATTTCCCAAAACTGCATATATAACAACGGGATCACGGGATACTATGAGATAACCCGGTTTTATAAGAGTTTGGTATTTTATTAAATTGTTAATTTAAGATACCCCAACTTCAGAAGTTATCAAATTATATCTTTTTATAAATTTAGCCAATATTTTATCTATGTCTTTTGTAGTAAAATTAAACTCATTTTGAAGGCTGCCGCTTCTGTAATTGAGCCCGTCAAGTGTAGTGGTGATTCCCGAAAGCATGGCAAGCAGATCCGACAATGCCACTATGTGGGTAGTTTTAAAATTACTTTTAAGCGGATTATGGTGATACATAATCGCATCGATGATCTCATCCGGAAATTTCCAGCGCGATAGCAGGATGGCTCCAACCTCCGAATGTGTTGTTCCAAACAAAACCAGTTCCGCTTCATCAAAACTTTTATCTTTTACTGCCATCAACGCCTGTTCTTTTAATGGGTTTTCTGCAATAATTTTCCCAAGAATTATCTTACCTATGTCTCTTAACAGTGATGCCGTAAATACTATTTGAGG
>CAJXGP010000111.1 GCA_913053915.1 uncultured Ignavibacteriales bacterium
ATTATACCTCAGTCCGGCTATCGCCGGATTCGGTATGAATCCTTTATAACGTTAGGTGTTTTAAAAGACAATTTTTTCATTTTAATAAAATCATCTTCCTTGCTTGAAGAAAATCTCCAGCTTGGCTACTAACAGGTACAACCTTTAATTGATACAAATATATTCCACTGCTGAGATTTGATGCATCGAAATTTACAGAATGTTCTCCGGGGAGTTCATTTTTTCCAATTAAAGTTGCTACTTCTCTCCCCATTACATCATAAACTATTATTGTTACAAAGCTTGCATTAGGAATTGAATAAGATATTGTTGTTACAGGGTTAAACGGGTTGGGGTAGTTCTGAAATAAAGTGAATGAACTTGGTGTTTTATTATTTTTATCTTTAATATCAGTTATATTAACAGCATTAATAGCTATGTTGGCTCCGTTAAATGTTGGTTGGCTATTCATGTCTATTTTTATTTTATCAGGGTATTGTGTTGTTTTGTATTTAATTTTGCTTGCCTGAATTACATAATCATTATTAACTAATGACGGAATAGTATAACCACCATTATATGTTGAAATAGAAGTTGAAATAGTACTATCCGATGTATTTATTGCAGATACTAATGCACCGCTTAGTAAAGAATCTGAACCTGAAGAAATTTTACCGGAAATCACGCCACCAAAAGGGTTCACTTGTGTTAAAGAAACATCGTCGGCATCTATGAATTTGTTACCATTTAAATTAAAAACAAATGAGTCTTCCCATTTATTAACATTGTTATAATATTCACTATTATATCCCTTTTTACTAAATAACAAAATATATTCACCATTTACCATCTGTGACAACTCATAACGACCATTAATATCCGACTTTGATTCGACCTTAATACCTCCGGATAATGGTATAGCATTGACTTCAACATTTGAAAGACTCGTTCCAGAAGAATTATCCTTCACAAAGCCAACAATACCATTGGAACCTAATTCCTGTTTTATTAAAGAAAAATCAACTCCTGTTACATTAAGATTATTGCTATCAACCACTACTGGTTTTGCATCAAAAGTATAGTGTGCATCTTTATAGAACTGTTGAAAATAACCTCCTTTATATGCATGTAAAAAATAATCACCTTCCAAAACTTCCATTGAATAATTACCATTCTGATCAGTGCCTGTAAAACTTGAATCAGATGTTTCATCATATGCCAACGCAATCCCGGCATTACTAATGGGCTGTTGCGAAATTTTATCTATTACTTTTCCGGAAATAGTTCCCGTATTAATACTTGGGAAAGTAAAGTCAATACCGCTTGTGTCTTTCTGTACTACAAGTACATCAGCCGTGCTAAGATCTGGTTTAGCATTATAATACTTTTTTCTAGATGTACGAAATGAATGAAAGCTATAAGTTATTGTACATAAAATATAATAAGGCTGGGGGAAGATTCGAATAGAATACTTTCCGTTAGAATCTGGATACGCCCAAAATGAGGAGCCAGCTAACTTCAGTCCGTAAAAAAGTATATTGATTTGGGGATGCATCTCTTTATTGCCGTAGTAAACATACCCGGTAACAATTACTGGTTTTACTTCTCTTAAAATTATATCTGATCCAGCAAGGCTGTCACCTTTACTTATGGTTATTCGTTGAGAATATTCCTGAAAGTAGGGATTGGAAAACCTTATAAGAGGATGTACGGTTTGTGAATCGGAAAAAACAGATTGGGAAAAACCTAACACGAATTTTCCTCTTGAATTACTATATGTTGAATCTGCACCATCTGCTGTAATTAAGGTAGATGGGATTGGAAGCCCGGAAGAGGCAACAACTTTTGCAGTATAATATGCTGCATATTGTTCATCTTGAATGTCAATTTTAACTTGACTTAATAAAGTTGAACTTATAATAAATAATAAGCAAGTAATAAATAAATTTTTCATTTCTCATTCCTTTCTTTATACTCACTATCCTTTCTTGTTTAATTAATGCAATTGCTTTCATTTCATCATCTCTTATGCAACATCGGTTTATCAAGATTCTTGGCATTTTTAACTTTGTAATAACCTTTTTCCCTGTTGTCTTTTCTAGTTGTTTTTTTTGCAGCCTTTGCCACATTCCCCCCTTTTTGAGCAACAACTTTGTTTTCAAAAAATGTTTTAGGTTGTTTATCTTTTGAAATTTCAGTAGTTGATGCTTCGGCTAACATATTCAATATTAATTCAAGATTGGCCATATGGTCACGAAGATTTTTTTTAAATCTTTAAAAGCTTTGTACTGTTTCGTTGTTAAATCACTCCATGCTTTTGTTATTTCATCTGTTAAAATTGCATAATCTTGTCCTTTTTTTACTCCTCGACTTTCCCATTCATCAGTCGGTTCCTTACGGATTTCAATGCTTTTTAATCGTTGATTTATCCATTCTTTGCTATAACCTTTTCTAAAATATGTTTCCATCAATCGGTCAATTCCAATTTCAGGGTCTTCAATTTCATCAAGGTGTTCTCGTCCTATTTTTGCTAACCACAATTTAAAAGGTTCAGCTTTTGATGATGGTATAGTTTGTATTAAACGAAAAAGTTGCTCAGTATCAGCAACATCTGTTTTGTAGAATTTTCCATCTGAAGATTGCATTTTCAGTTGGTTACAATTTGTAACCAACTGGCTACCTTCCTTCTTTAGCCTGCTTTTCAGTACTTTCCAATAGTTATTTGGATTTACACTTTCGCTTAAAACACCAACTACATCAACAATAGAAAAATACCATTTCTCTTCATTTTCGTCCCATTGAGTTCGAATACGTTTCTCGTTAAATAATTTTATAGCTGTTTCTTTTGTCATAATTCTTTAATTTCTCAAAACCAGATATACAAAACCATCTTATCATAGCTAGACTGTTCATTTACCGGCTTTTGCAATGAACTCTAACGTCTGTGTATATTCATTGTTCTTATACCGCCAATATATAGGGATAAAAACAATTGTGTATATTTTCCTTTTACCATTATACTCATTTTATTCAGAAAAATCATCTACAGGATTTCTAATCTTATCATTTGTCTTAATAAATACTTATTTGATTATCAGCCATGTTACCAACTCAAAACTATTCATTTCATTAATTCGTTTTGATTTCGGGATAAGCAAAGCTCCCCGGTCGTTTCCCGTAATTTTTTGATTGCTTCGCTTATTGAACACCCGGCTAATTTCTGCAATCGCCTTTTTTAACAAACCGGTATATTTATTCATTCGTTCCCCATTTCCCGTTTCTTCATTGAAAAGGTTGCAAAGCTCTTCAAACGGTTTTGTTTTACCGGCACACATTAATCTATATATCTCCAAAATATGTTTTGCATTGGTATAATTGAAACGTACCTGACCATCGTCACGGATATAAACAAGAAAGTAAGGCTGCAACGGATTTACTTCTTCATTACCTTCTGTGTTGCCTTTTTGTTTCAGGCAATAAACGACTCCCGGTTTTATTATTTTCTTTTCTGCTTCAGAAAAATAGGAAACGTTTAAATGATCTGTATAATTGCCTAAAGGGGAGGGAACAACAGCATATAAACCGAATGGAGCATCTTCCAATTTTTTACGGTTGTTTTCAAGGAAGTTTATCAGCTCAATTCTAAAATCGTCAAGCGTGAAATCCGTTAAAGAAATACTTTCACTCATATCCTCAATATCAAGCACTTCTTTTTGAAGCCTTTTCAATTGTTTGTTTCTGTATTTTGTTTATTGCACCCTTTACACCATCTCTCTGGAACTCGTAAAGCATATCCCATATTTCGCTTTCAAAAAAACCGGTCTGCTCGGTAAGCAATCCGCCTTTTTGTTGTTCGTCAAGATAGTTTTCAAATATGTGAAACAAAGTCTTGAAATAGATGAACTCCGGTTCGTTTTCAACATAAAGTTGCTCTAGATATTTCAATACTTGGGCTTTCACATCTTCCACCAAGCCCGATTCATCATTCCAAAGTTCATAAAATCATGCTTCTAAGTCGGCACGATCATTATCTACAATCATGTTTAACTCAATATTCGGACTTCCACCAAGTCCCAAACCATTCACGGTAAAATTAGAACTCCCGACAATTGCTTTTTCTACTCCGCTTTGTTGAGTAATATGATACATTTTCCCGTGCAGGAAATTCGGTTTTACCATCGATTTAATATCAACCTTTTGCCGAATCCATTGTGAACAATCTTTTGCAACTGCTTTTTGAGTCAAGCGATTTTCAATTGGAATTACAATCTTATCGTCTTCTATTTTAAAATCTCTTTTATTAGTTTTAGCGAGGTCAAGGGATTTTATGAAAGTTGGTTCACCAAAAAGAAAATTTAAATGTTTTATATCATCTAATTCATTTTTAAGCCGGTTGTATGCATAGATGGTGAAGTAAGCGGAAACAACAGCAAGATTTGATTGAGGTTTAATATTCTCCATTAAAAATTTTCCAACTGATCCCCGATTTTTATTATCCCTGATTGATGATAAATTTATATTCACATGTTCCTTGCACCTTCTAATTTTTTTTTATTACTTGCATTTACTTTCAATTTTGTATTAGGACCGGCATTACGTATAGCTTTGTTATCAACCGGGCTTTTTACATTATCCATTCCAGCTTATTATATTTCTTTTCCATTTTATCCCAAAATCCATTACTCCAATCTATTGCAACTGCCGGGTACCAATCTTTTGGAAAATCTTTCAGTATAGCATCTACCATTTTGCTTCCGTTTCCTTTTACCGGTGAGTTGATCTCAAAGAAGTTTATCGTCTTAAATACCGGACTGTATAATATCATAATTCCTATTGCCGTATCGTGATTCAAAATCGTAATTGGAACTTTGGGCCTTTTGGGGTAGTTTTCGCTTGAAGCTGCTAGCGTCTCATCACAAATTCTTATGTAGTTGATGAAATCCAATTCTGCTAATCTGATAGCCATTTTTACAATTTCATCCGGTAATTGTTTGACCCTATTAATTACCCAAATTTGCTTACCACTATTTTTATATGGCAAGAACAATTTTTCAAATTCTTGCTTCTTTACCCACTTTCCCATTTACCACGGTATTTTTTGTACTTTTTGTTAACTTCCACTTATGCAAGGTTTATTTCTCCCCGGTTTCTTCTCCGTAATTAATATTTTTGTGTTTGAGTCAGGTAAGAAATGAATTAGTGAAACAGGATTATCATCACTTATACAAGTCAAACATAAAGATGGTTTCTTAATCAATTCAGTATTAATCTCATATCCGTCATCGTCAAGAAATCCTGCTATCTATATTTTATCCATCTCATTAATATGCCGACGACCTTTTTCATTTCCATTTTTTTTTACCGCTGAATCGATTTCGTAATCACCTGTCGGATAACTTTCGCCTGTAATACAAGTAAAACAACTATGTCCAACAGATGCTGAACCAATTACCCAAATGTCATTGCCGCAGGAACATTTTACGCTATTTTTATAATCTTCTAATGCGGAATTTGATCTTCTGCGTAATTCTTTCTCATCCTCAGAAGGATTGTTCTTTAAATATTTTTTTTACATGTTTGTCAATCGAAATCGGTACAAATCCCATTTTGTTATCTATTTGTTACAAATTGCGAACGCGCTTTCCCATCGTTCTTGATTCCTTTCATTTTGCAATAATTTATCAACTCTTCAATATCCACTATAAAATCATTGACAATAAATCCTTGCGATATTAATTGTGTTTTAATTTTTAAATATGCTTTATGCCATTCTTCCCAAGTGTCATGCATACTATCTCTATCATCTATCGATTCTAAGAATCGTTTCCAATCTCTTTTTTCGTAATATGCTAAGTTTATTCCTGCCATGTTGTTTTGTCCTTTTGCATACGGCACAATGAAAGGCGGTGTATAAGATGTTGGGCATTTCGAAACACCTCACTTCCGAACCTCTATGATTTATATTTAATTAATTTCAATTTAGATACATACTTCCCGATGACATATACAGATCGTCGTCGGTTGTTTTATTCGAAGCAAATGCATTTCTTACAATATCTAAAATCATTTGCTCATTAGTTAATCCGGTGTTTAAATTGTAACACCTATATAAATACCCCATTCCTAATCCGGGAATCAAATTAGCCTCAAGGAAGTAAGGTATTTCCTTCTCATCCATTTTAATATCAATTCTCCCATAGCCTTTTGCACCTAATGCTTTAAAAGAATCTATGGCTAATCTTGATATTATATTTTTGATATTTTCATCTTCTATTTTTAATGCTAATTCCTTATCAGCAATTTTATCTTCAAAGCCTAAAAATCGGTCTCCTTTGATGTTTTTTTCAGCAAGAAGCTTAATGGGATAAACTTGATATGAATTATTTTTAAAATTTTGGATAATGCCGACAGTATATTCTTCACCAATTAAATATTTTTCAACTAACGAATCGGTATTTTGGTTTTCAAATATCGATTGCACTTTTCCCCCATATTCTTCAAAATTATAAACAAGTGAATTAGAATCTATACCTCTCGAATCACCCTCATAAAGTGGTTTTATAAATAAAGGGAAGTCGAGAGGAATGTTATATCGTTTAAATTGATTTGGTTTTGCAACAAAGAAGGGGGCAGTATTACATCCGTACTCCTGAACTATTTTTTTCCCTTTACTTTTGTCAAATTCGAGTTCGATAGAATTTCTAGATGAACCTGTATATAAAATATTGTACTTATCTAGAAATTCTGAAAACCATATTTTATTTGTTGAATCTCTCTGAATTGAATTTACATCAAACCCTAAATATTTGATTCCCGAA
>CAJXGP010000112.1 GCA_913053915.1 uncultured Ignavibacteriales bacterium
ATATTTCAAAGTTTTTAATTTGAGTTAAATTATCCTTAAGAAAATCTTTGAAATAAAGCACAATTTGAGCCTTTTTTTCTTTATCTTTGTTAAAGCATTTGGTTATCGCTTTGTCAAAATAAAAATCAAGCAAATTGCTAATCTTTTCAAAAGACTCCCCTTCGCTTTTATCATTTTTCAATTTATCTTTCTTAAAAGAAATCATGTACGGCGAACAGGAAGCAAGCTGTTTTTTTACATCAAAAACCTTATGCATTGTTGTGCCTATCCGCTGTCCTTGCCGCTCATATTTTATAATGTTGCTTAAAAACGAAGTTATTTCTTTCCCATCGTAATAATCCCAGTCTTTCCCCTTTTCTCCGGGGAAATTTATTGCATTGCCATTTTCATCCAATTCAACAAAAATATGAAGTCCATTAGAAGGCTCTAAACCTTGTTCAAAAATTTGTGGAGAGTTTTCCTTTAAATGTTTCATATAATTAACTATTTCTTGAATCATAAACAAACCTCACATTTTTCTTGGCCTTACTACAAACAAGGTCATTATTAATAAAATTACAGCATAAAACCTAAGCCTTGACTGCTTCCAAGCCCTACATCCAACGCAAATTGGAACAGCTCCCCGTTTCCTAAAAGCTCATATTTCCAGACCCATCCTTTTATAACGATTTCCGAAACATATTGAAAACCGTTTTTATTTTTATAATAATTGTAATTTTCACCACTTTTAAGATTACCTTCCTATATGGTAAAATTTGAGAAATTACATCCGTCAAGCCCTTTTACAATCCCATATAATGGAACGAAGATTCCGCTTGGTCCGCCAACTTCCAATCCAAGACTTATTAACAAATGATTGTTTTATATACTTGATACTACTGCTATCTCGCTTATTTTTTATATACATTGCTAGCGGTTCGTTGTATCAGCTTCAAATGCATTTCTTACAATACCCAAAATCATTTGTTCATATGTTAGTCCGGTATTTAGATTATAGCACCTATATAAATATCCGGTACCTAAACCGGGTATTAAATTTGCCTCCAGAAAATAAGGAATGCCCTTCTCATCCATTTTAATATCTATTCTTCCATATCCTTTTGCACCTAATGCCTTAAAAGAATCTAATGCTAATTTTGATATTCTATTCTTAACATCTTCATTTTCTATTTTTAATGATAATTCGTTATCTATGACTTTGTCTGCAAAGCCTAAAATTCTATCTCCTTTAATGTTTTTTTCTGCCAAGAGTTCAATAGGATAAACTTGATATGAATTAGTCTTAAAATCTTGAAAAATGGCTACAGTATACTCTTTGCCATTTAAATATCTTTCGACTAAGGATGCGGTACCTTGATTTTTAAAGATAGAAGACACTCTTTTTTGGTATTCCTCAAAATTATAAACCAAAGAATTAGAATCAATGCCTCTTGAATCTCCTTCATAAAGAGGTTTAATGAATAGTGGAAAATCAATAGGAATGTTATTTTGAGTATATTGATCAGGTTTTGCAACAAAAAAAGGAGCAGTATTGCATCCGTACTCGGATACTATATCTTTTGCTTTACTTTTGTCAAATTCAGATTCAATAGATTTTTTAGATGATCCTGTGTATGGAATTTTATACTCATCTAGGAAATCTGAGAACCATATTTTATTTGTTGAATTTCTTTGTATTGAATTCAGGTCAAACCCTAAATATTTAATTCCGGAAATTATCAGGTCTGGTTTTTTCCTTATAAGTTCTTTTAATTCTTTCTCTTTACTGATAATTGATATTTCAACTTTTGAATAATAATTACTTAATGTTTTGTGTAGTAGGTCAAGTATCCCGTCTGACATTAAATTAAGCCTACCTATTCTTGTCGTTACAATTTCAATATGTTTTTCATCCTTTACTATTTTCATTCTTTCATTTGCCCAATGATTTATATATATTATTGTGGTGCGTTTTTTGTCTGTCGTTTATATTTTATTCAGTCTTATCCGCAAGTCCATCAAATTTTGCTTTCATAGTGGGATTACCGTGAGTTAATTTTTTTATAGTTAAATCGTCCACTTTATTATTAGCCAATCGTAAGTTGTTTTCCGAAGATAACAATGCATCTTTTGTTTTTTGGAGATGAATAATAGTTTTGTCTATTTCATCAATAACAGTCTCAAATTTACGACTAGCTAAATCATAATTTCTTGCAAAACCCTCTTTAAAAGTGTTTATTTTTTCTTCAAAATTGGTAATGTCTACGTTTTGATTTCTAATCAAATTTAGTTCTGCTTTGTATTGCATTGAATTCATTGCTGCATTACGAAGAAGTGTGATAATTGGAATGAAAAATTGAGGACGCACAACATACATTTTGTTAAATTTATGCGATACATCAGCTATTCCTGTGTTATAGAATTCATTTTCGGATTCAAGTAGAGAAACAAGAACTGCATATTCACATTTCTTTTCTGTTCGGTCTTTGTCCAGTTTTGCAAAAAAATCATCATTTCTCTTTTTTGTAGCAGTTTCGTCATTCTCATTCTTCATTTCGAACATAATTGAAATGATTTCATTACCTACTTCATCAGTTTCTCTATAAATAAAATCACCTTTGCTTCCACGGCTTGAATCATTATCTTTTTCGAAATAGGCTTTTTGAAAAGCTGTAGCACGAAGTTTATTGAATTCAGCTTCACAATATAGTTCCAATGTTTCGCCAATCATTTTTGTTGAAAGCTTAAGCTTCAAGTCTTTTAAACGATCAATTGCATCGTCTTTCATTTTGATGGTTTCGTCCTTCGCCTTGAGCTTATCAGTAAATTTTTCGTTTATAGATTTTTCAAGTAACTGTTTTTCAGTTTCTTTATTTTTTAAATCATTAGCAAGATTATCACGTTCTTTTTCGATTTCCTTAATCGCTTCTGATACGTTTAGTTTTTTATCCATTTCTGCATTCTGAATTTTTGATTTCATTTCAGAGATTTCCGCTTCTTTCTTGGCTAATTTTTCGGCAAGCTGTTCTTGCAATGAATTTCTTATGTTAGCTTCTGCGAGCTTAATAGCATTTTCTTTTTCGTTTTCAGCAAGTGCTAGTCGTTTTCCTAACTCTTCTTTAAATTGATGGTCACGAACTTGCTTAAGAATATCAGCAAAACCTGCCTCATCAACTTTAAAAGCTTTTTTACAATTTGGACATATAATTTCGTTCATATTTTACCTATTTTAAATACGCCGCAACGGTTTGCGTATATTAAATTGCATATATCCCTCCAAATTGGCGGTATAAGCACAATAGCCTTTTTGGATACATATGTATATATTTCAGCTATTTTTGGGCTGTTATATCCCAATAGTTCTTGAATATATCTTGAATCCATACCCTGTTCGAGTAAATATGCGGCAAAACTACGGAGCAACATATGCGGAGTTACCTTCTTTTTTATTCCGGCTTGTTCTTCAAAAAGATAATTCTTCGGCTTATATTGCTTATGATAGTCTCTCAACTGTAGCAAAGAAGATTATGCCTTTTGCGCCGTTGCGCAGCATAACGCCGGGCATTCTCTTCTATCTTAGGATTCTGCGGCAGTAATGAGATCTGCCCGGAAAGAATCCGCTCTATTCGCCCGATACTCGCAGTACCGGTTTTTGTTTGTCTGATACACCCAACTACTTAATTAGCACAAAAGCCGGTATAAGTCAATAGTTAAGTATAATATTATGGCACTGCAATTGGTCTCCTTGCCTTATCCCCTTAAAACTATCGGATCTATCCGGCAAAATATGTCAAAAAAGGTTGTTTTGGGGTATTAAGGTGTTAGAGATGGGCTAACACGAGGAGAAGAATGGACTAATTCATAGACTTGTCCATTGTAATGACAAAGGGATAAATTAAAACAGGAATATGAAAATCTGTTAAACAAGGTGAATTCTGCTTATTAAAGATGCCGAAAAATATTTTATCCCTTTATTTAAAAAAATTGCAAAGAGTTTTATCGGATTAGATTTAAATATCTATTTTAAACAAATCGGGAGTGGCATAATATTGAGTCTTGACTTGCTTGGAACAGCGCGAACAGACTCTTCTCAACTCTTCGAAATTCAAAGATTCTTTCCTGATATCGCACTGCGAATGGCACTTGCCATATATCTTTCAAAGAAAAATAATGAAGCGACATTATTAATTGACACGCCGGAAGGTTCTCTTGACATTGCTTATTAAAGCAGAGTTGGTAAAATATTTGCCAATTTTGTAATAGAGTATAATCAAAACATTATAATGACCACCAATATAAATGCTTCACAATTGTTATTATTATTGACAGAAAAATGCGGTAAAAGTAAAATGCAATTTAGGCAATTATCTATAAAGTCTAACAGAAATGCTCATATGTAGATGGTTGTATTAAACTCAGCTTATGCAAATGAGGAAATACCGGTTGATTTAATTCTTGCTGATATTTCAACAAAAAATGGATGGAAAGTCATTAAATATTGCAGAAGAAAAACTCAGCAAACTCAAAGAAATTATTCCGAAAGTATTTACAGAGAATAAAATTGATTGGGAAAAGCTGAAGGTTGCTCTTGGTAAAGATATTGAATTCAAAAACGAACGCTATGTTTTAAACTGGGCAGGGAAATCAGATGTTTTTCGTGTGTTGCAATCACCAACGACTGCAACGCTTGTGCCGGAAAAAAGGGTCGGTTAATTTTGACAATACCGAAAATATTTTCATCAAGGGCGAAAATCTTGAGGTTTTGAAGGTTCTGCAGAAATCTTATTTCGGTAAGTTCAAGATGATTTACGTCGATCCGCCATACAACACAGGAAACGATACTTTTATTTACTCCGATAAATTTTCCGAAACCAAAAAAGAATATTTTAGCCGTATCGGCGATAAAGACGAAAGTGGATATATGACCAGGGAAGGTCTGTTCTGCAAAAACAGCAAAGACAGTGGGCACTACCACTCCAACTGACTTTCCATGATGTATCCGACGTTGTTTCTGACGAGGAATTTATTGCGGGAAGACGGGGTGATTTTTGCTTCCATTGATGATAATGAGGTGTTTGAAAAGGAGAATTTTATTGCTAAATTTGTTTGGAATAAAAAGTCTGGGCGTCAAAAAATCACGAGTACATTGTTTGTTTTTGTAAAAACGAAGCAATATTTAATCTTAATCTTATCTCAAGAAGTGAAGAAAGAAACAAAGAATTTCAAAATTTAAACAATGATCCAAAGAGAAAGATGGATTTATAGACCATTACACGCAAAAAACGGTAAAGAGTCAAGTAGATACGAAATTAAATT
The DNA here is from genome assembly GCA_913053915.1 of uncultured Ignavibacteriales bacterium. Next base: position 5,296 of record CAJXGP010000112.1, read on the forward strand.
TCCTAATGGAATAGAATGGGGCTCCAAAAGGAACATACCCAAGATTTCCAAAAGGGAAATTATTTTTACTGTACAATGATAATAGACTTTGGTTTGGAAAAGAGAGGTGTGTGTACCGCAATACAGAAGATTTCTATCTGAGGTTAAAGATGGTATTATTTCAAATATATTACTATTTCCAAAAGAAGTTGGAAATACGCAAAAAGCAAAACAAGATTATCAAAAAATTATGTCCGACGTTAACTTTGATAATCCCAAACCTATCGAACTTATGAATTATATATTAAAACTTGGGACGGAAAGGGGTGAACTAATCCTCGACTTTTTCTCAGGCTCAGGCTCAGCCGCTACTGCCCGCGCAATCCTTGATCTTAACAAAGAAGACGGTGGTAACCGAAAATTTATACTTGCACAGCTCCCCGAAAAATGCCAAGAAGATTCCGAAGCATACAGAGCCGGATATAAAACCATTGCCGAAATCGGCAAAGAACGCATCCGCCGGGTAATAAATAAAATTAAAAATGAGAAAGTTTATTTAAAGAAAAAAATAAAAGCACTTTGGATTTAGGTTCTAAGGTTTTTAGATTACAAAAATCGAAACGGAAGAAGAACTTGTTGAACAGTTAAAGTTGCATATCGATCCATTAGATAAAAACGCAAAGATTGAAGACAAGGGCGGCTTTTATCTTGTGAATAATAATAAAATTGTCTTGATTCTTGAGAAGGTAAATAATAAAATTATAAAAACAGCCATAGAGATAAAGCCTCAAAAGGTGATTACAATCGACCGTCTGTTTAATAATAACGATCAGTTAAAAACCAACACCGTATCACATGTGAAAGATGCGGGGGTTGAATTTAAGGTGGTGTAGACATATGCAGCCGTTTGTTCCTCACGAATTGCCGATAAAAAACCTGGACTGGACTAAGTTTGTCTCTTTGATTGGAAAAGCAAACAGAGAATTGGCAAAGTTCGATTCATTGTTAAACGGCATACCGGAACCTAATATTTTGCTTTCTCCATTAACAACAAACGAAGCGGTGCTTTCTTCCAGAATCGAAGGAACACAAGCGACTCTTGAAGATGTCTATAAATTTGAAGCCTCTCCAAATGAAAAAACATCAAGATATGAGGATATTCAGGAGATCATTAATTACAGACGAGCTATTACGGAAGCGAGTGAGAAATTAAACAAACTTCCATTAAGCAACCGTCTTATCCGGGAAATTCATAAAACGCTACTTTCAGGTACCAGGGGCGAAGATAAAACACCCGGCAATTTTAGAACAGGACAAGTTTATATAGGACAGGTAGGAAAAGATATAGAAAGTGCTGCTTTTGTGCCTCCTGAGCCACAGACTATTCCAGAACATTTTAGTAATTTTGAAAAGTATATTCATTACAACGAAAAAGATGTTCTTGTGCAACTGGCTATTGTCCATGCTCAATTTGAAATTATTCACCCGTTTTGGGACGGCAACGGAAGAACAGGCAGAATTA
>CAJXGP010000113.1 GCA_913053915.1 uncultured Ignavibacteriales bacterium
GGATATCTTCATTATTCATACTGATGTTAGACCTTATAGTTCCTGAAAATAAAAACACATCCTGCAGAACAATTGAAATTAATTTCCGCAGATCATGTTTGTTCATATTATTAATATCAATCCCGTCTATTGTAATGCTACCTTTATTTATATTGTAGAACCTCGTCAGTATATTGATCAAGCTCGTTTTTCCTGCGCCGGTATGACCGACTATCGCAACGGTTTCTCCCGGATTGATTTTGAATGAAATATTTTTTAGCACATATTCATCTTTGTTGTATGCAAACCAAACGTTCTTAAATTCAATTTGTCCTTTTATTTTTTCTATTTTAACAGGATTTGTTGGATTTTGGACAAAAGTTTTATTATCCAGTAATTTAAAAATTCTTTCGGAAGAAGCCATAGCCGTTTGCATAATATTATACTTTTCCGATAAATCCCTTATAGGACGAAAAAACATCTCGGTGTATTGTATAAATGCAAAAAGAACACCGATAGTTATGCTGCTGCTAATAATTTTTCCTCCGCCATACCAAATAATCAAACCGATTGCAATTGAACTGACTAACTCCACACCCGGATAAAAAATAGCATAATAGAAAATTGATTTAATATTGGATAGACGATAATCATTATTTATTTTCTTAAACTTTTTGATTTCATCAATCTCTTTATTAAAAATTTGAATAATATTCATTCCCGTTATATGTTCTTGCATGTATGAATTTAATCTAGCCAAATGAAGCCTAACATCACGGTAATTTTCTCTTACTTTTCTTTTGAATAAAAAAGTACCGTAAATGAGTATTGGAAGAACGGATAATGTTACCAGTGACAAACTAACATCCATGAAGAACATAAAAATAAGTATCCACACAATTATAAACACATCGCTAAAAACCATTACGATTCCGGAAGAGAAGAGTTGATTCAATGCCTCTACATCATTAGTTGTTCTTGTAACAATTCTTCCGATGGGAGTTTTGTCAAAGAATTTTAATGATAATTTTTGTGTATGCGAAAAAATTTGATCACGAAGATCAAATATCGTCTTTTGCCCTAGATACTGCGTGTAGTAGGTTAATACATATTGAATGATCGCTTGTAAAAGAAGAGAAGCAAATAATAATAAACTGATAAAAAGCAATCCGTGATAATCCGATTTGGAAATATACTTATCGATTGCTACTTTAATTAAATATGGTCTAACAGGTCCTAATGCCGCTACTACAATATTTAAACTTATAGCAAATATAACATATTTTTTATAAGGTTTTATGTAACCGAGTAAGCGCTTCATTAATTTTGAGTCGTACGCTTTACCTAATGTTTCCTCTTCGCTTTTATAATCGTGAGCCATAATGAATTTTCAGTTATTTATGAAATAATAGTATCTTCAATCTATACTTTACAATTAGAATATTTTTAATCTTATTATTTTTAAGTCGTCAACTTCAGATATCTGTTCTCTTTTATATCACTTATATCAATTCAAAAAAAGTAATTGTCGTTTCCGAAATAATTATTTTAGTTTAATTCTTCTAATTCTTTTTCAAGTAATTGTTTGTAATGCAAGTCGGCATAAATACCTCTTCGAGCGATTAGTTCTGCGTGAGTACCTTCCTCAACAATATTTGCATTCGAAAGAACAATAATTTTGTCTGCATCTTTAACGGTAGATATTCGATGGCTAATAATTAAGCTTGTTCTTCCCTTCATAAATTTTTTCAAACTTTTCAAAATTTCTTCCTCAGTATTCGTATCAACCGCAGAGAAAGAATCATCAAGGATTAATATTTTGGGATCAATAGCTAATGCTCTCGCCAATGTAACTCTCTGCTTTTGTCCGCCCGATAAAGTAATTCCTCTTTCACCCATAAATGTATCATAACCGAGAGGGAAGGATTTTACCTCGTTATCGAAGTGAGCTATTTTAGATACTTCGATTACTTTATCTTTAGAAATATTCCTTAATCCGTATGAAATGTTATTTGTAATCGTATCTGAAAAAAGGAAGGCTTCTTGTTGAACGAGTCCGGTGTTGGACCTCAGAACATCTATAGGGATGGCTTTAATATTTTTACCATTAATTAATACTTCACCTTCGGAACAATCATACAAACGGGGTATAAGATTTACAAGAGTAGTTTTACCGGTTCCGGTATAACCCATTATTGCAATAGTAGAACCTTCCGGTATAATTAAATTAATATTTTTTAGCACATACGGTAAATTATCGCTGTATCTGAAAGAGACGTTTTTGAATTCTATTTTGTCCTTTAAGGTTTTTATTGAATAATCCGTACTTTTGGAATCTTCTATTTCAAACTCTTCCGCAAATATTTTATTTAGTCTTTTCATACTGGCTTCCGCTTGTTGAATCAAATTAATAACCCAACCGAAAGCAATAACCGGCCATATTAATATTCCGAGGTAGGTAATAAAGGCTATAATCTGACCAAGGTTCATAGTTCCTTGAATTACTTTAATACCGCCTATCCAAATTACAACGATAATGGAAATACCGATTATCAGGAATAAAATCGGTTGTAAAAATGCCTGAATCTTTACCATATCCATGTTTCTGTTCAAATAATCACGGTTTAGTTTTCTGAATTCTTTTATTTCGTTGTCTTCTCTAACATAGGATTTTATTACTCTAATGCCTGCGTAATTTTCCTGAGCTTTTGTGGTAAGTTCAGAAAATTTTTCTTGAATAAGTGTGAATTTTTCATAAATTAATTTCCCAATCTTGTAAACCAATATTGAAAGAAAGGGAAGGGGTAAAAGTGAGTATATCGTTAAACTTATGTTTAATGAAAACATTATTGTAATAACTATCAACAAACGAATTATTGTATCAATGGAATACATTACGGCAGGACCTAGAAACATACGTACGGCATTTATATCATTCGTAGCATGTGCCATTATATTACCGGTTGAATTATTCTGGAAATATCTGAGAGGTAACTTTTGAATATGTTTCCAAAAATCATTGCGCAAATCAAATTCAATTTCACGGGAGACTACAATGATAGTTTCCCTAATCAAAAACCGGAATATTCCCGCAAAAAGGGATGCTCCGACAATCAACAGGGAGTAGATGATTAATTTCTCAACGATTACCTTTTGTGCTAATTCGTTTATAGCATCTTTGATTAATAAAGGCACATAAGATGTACCTGCGTTTGAGAGAACAACAAATACAATTCCCCAAATCAGCTTTTTCTTATATCGCACAAAATATTTTTTTAGAGTGAAAAGATTTTTCATTATAGAAGTTGAGTTTTATAAGTAAATTAATAACAATGGTTATAATGCTTCAATGAATAGTAAAATAATCTGATTATAATACTACCGTTGATAGTTCAAATAAAAATAGTTTAATCTATTACTTCAAAACAAGTGTATTTCTGAAGTACTTCCGGAACAATTATTTTGCCCTCCGGAGTTTGAAAATTTTCCAGAATGCTAACCATTAACCTACTGGTTGCAAGTCCTGAGCCATTGAGTGTATGAAGGAATTCAGGCTTATTATTTTCTTTATTACGGAAACGGATTTTTGCTCTCCGGGCTTGAAAATTTTCAAAATTGCTGCAAGACGAAGCTTCCAACCATTTATTTTCGGAGGGTGACCATGTTTCAATATCGTAACATTTCGCAGCGGAAAAACTTAAATCACCCGTACACAGCAATAAAACTCTGAAAGGTACATTAAGAGCTTTTAAAATATCCTCTGCATCGTTAACTATTTTTTCCAATTCGTTATAAGAATTCTCGGGTTTTACGAATTTAACCATTTCAACTTTATTGAACTGGTGTACACGCAGAAATCCTTTATAATCCTTTCCGTAAGAGCCTGCTTCCCTGCGAAAACAAGCTGAATATCCGACGAATTTTATCGGTAAATCATTCTCATCTAAAATTTCATTTCTAAAAATGTTGGTTATCGGTACTTCTGCCGTAGGAATAGGATAAAGTTTATCCTTCTCTATAAAATACATGTCTTCTTCCATTTTCGGAAGCTGTCCTGTACCTTTCATAGATTCGCGGTTAACTAAAAAAGGCGGAAATACTTCCCGGTAACCATGATTTTGAATATGATAATCTAACATAAAATTGATTAATGCTCTTTCTAAGGTAGCTCCCTTACCAATATAAAGGGGGAAACCTGAGCCCGAAATTTTAGCGGCTCGCTCAAAATCTAATATGTGTAGTTTTTTACCCAGCTCGAGATGGTCTAGAATTTTAGTTTTCTTTTCAAATGAAAATCCTTCCGGAGTCCATCGCCTAACTTCTACATTATCTTCGGCAGATTTACCAACCGGAACGGATGAATGCGGCATATTAGGAATATACATCAATATTTCATCAAGTCCGGCTGTAACTTGTTTGAGCTGTCGGTCAAAATCTTTAATTTTATCCGATACCGTTTTCATCTCCGAAATTATTTTTGATGCATCTTGCCCGTTTTTTTTCAATTCCACAACTTCTTGCGAAACTAGATTTTTTTTTGCTTTTAGTTCCTCACTTTTTGTTATCAGTTCTCGCCGATGTTTGTCTAATTCCAGTAACTCATCTATTCTGTTTATTTCATTTTTGTTCTCAATTCCCTGTTTTACAAGATCGGCATTTTCTCTAATGAATTTTATATCTAACATTTTTCTCCTATTCTTGATAATGTGAATCAGTTGGTCTTTTCATTTGTAATTTTTTATTCGAACAATTTAACGTTTATAACAAAGAGAATTCTATACACAATATTTGTGTTTGACGTATACAATATAAGTGACAAATCTTTACTGCCGGCTAAATGCAGTCAAGTTTATCATGACGAAGAAATGCCCATGCTTTAATCGATTCAAATGATTTTTAACGGATGCAGTTGTTTTTTATTTTACAACAATATTATAAATTTTATCTTTTACATAAATTTCTTTGATTATGTTTTTCCCGTCGATATACCTCAAAACTTTTACATCTTTGAAAACATCAGTTTTAACTTTATCCTGCCGGCTGTTGATTGGCATATTGATTGTGGTTCTGAGTTTTCCATTGACTTGAACGGCTATGTTTACTGAATTTTCGACTAATGCAGCAGGATCAAAGTTGAACCATACAGGATCAATAAATAATGATTTATCCATTCCCATTATTTCATTACATTCTTCTCCTAAATGAGGTGCAACCGGTGCTAATAAAATTGCGAATCTTTCTAAAGCAAAGACTTGGATTTGTTTTGAACAATTTTCAAGATTTTTAGTTAATTCGTTTAATAGCTCCATTAAAGATGCTACGGCAGTGTTAAATCTAAAGTTATTAATATCCTCGTCAAATTTTTTAATCGTTCGATTTACCTTACGATAAACAGATTTTTCTTCTTCCTGCAATAACCGGATATCGTATTTTTCTTTAGCAACGGCTTTCTTTGAAATGCCGGAAAATTTATTAAATAATTCATACGTTCTTTGAACAAACCTATCTGTTCCGGTTATTCCTTTATCGCTCCAATCACTGCCCATTTCATAAGGGCCCATAAACATCAAATATAATCTAAAAACGTCGGAGCCGAACTTTCCGGTAAAATCATTTGGGTTTACTATATTTCCTTTGGATTTAGACATTTTGACGCCTTGATTGGTTATGGTTCCTTGATGAACCAAAGTTAAAAACGGTTCATTTGATTTTGTATAACCAATATCCCTTAAAAATTTATGTATAAACCTAGCATAAAATAAATGCATCACGGTATGCTCTGCGCCGCCGACATACATATCTACCGGGACCCACTTATCCGTCAGCTTTGTATCGAAGATTTTTTCGGAATAATGAGGATTTAAATAACGGAAATAATACCATGATGAATCTACGAAAGTGTCCATCGTATCCGGTTCGCGTTTAGCATCCGTATTGCATTTGGGACATTTTACATTCATAAAATCTTCATTTGCAATAAGCGGTGATTCTCCTTTAGGATTAAATTCTACATCGTATGGCAAATCCACAGGTAAATCTTTTTCATCGACCGGAACTTCACCGCATTTGGAACAATGAATAATAGGTATTGGCGTACCCCAATATCTTTGTCTCGAGATCAACCAATCTCGCAAACGGTAATTTATTTTTTCTTTTCCAAGATTATTTTCCTCAAGATAATTACTTATTTTTTTGATTCCTTCAGCGCTTTCCAATCCATCAAACCGGCCGGAATTTATCATTATTCCCGGATCGGTGTATGCTTTATTCAATTTATCCTCGGGTTTAGTACCGGGCTGCAAGATAACCTTTCTGATAGGAAGATTGAATTTTGTTGCAAATTCAAAATCTCTTTCATCGTGTGCCGGCACTGCCATGACGCATCCAGTTCCGTAAGTAAGAAGGGCATAGTCCGCAATCCAGATGGGCGCCTTTTCACCATTGACCGGATTGATTGCATTGACACCTATCGGCATCCCGGTTTTTTCTTTTACTGTAGAAGTTCGTTCGATTTCGGTTAATGATTTTATTGAATCTCTATATTTTTTAACTCCTTCTTTATAACCGGGGGCGGTAAGTTTATTAACAAGAGGATGTTCAGGGGCTAAAACAACATAGGTTACACCGAAAAGGGTATCCGGTCGTGTAGTGAATACCATAATTTCATCATCACTATTTTCTACTTTAAACATAACTTCCGTACCGGAACTTTTACCGATCCAGTTTTTTTGCATGGTAAGCACACGCTCCGGCCAGTCCCCTTCAAGCTCCTTCAAACCATCAAGAAGATCCTCGGCGTAATCGGTGATTTTCAGA
>CAJXGP010000114.1 GCA_913053915.1 uncultured Ignavibacteriales bacterium
CATCTATTAAAGAACTTTATTGTTGAACAATATCATTTTTATTCTACCGAATAATCCGGTTGAATGTTTACTTTTTGAAGTCGTTTTGAATTTAGTACAACGTTGGTAGAACTAAAAGCCATAGCAATTTCCGCTAATAGAGGATGCATAACACCAATAATAGCGATTGGAATCATAATAATATTATAAAAGAACGCCCAAAATAAATTCTGTTTAATTTTTTTGAATGTTGCACGGCTTAATTTAATAGCTTTTATTACCGCACTAAGTTTACCTTGAACCAAAACAATATCACCCGATTCAATAGCAACGTCCGTTCCGGTACCAATAGCGATACCAACTTGAGCTTGAGTTAGAGCAGGTGCGTCATTTATTCCGTCACCAACCATTGCTACAATTTCACCATTATTTTGAAGATTTTTTACTTCTTTAGCTTTTTCATCGGGAAGTACGTTTGCAATAACGCGCGTTATACCTACTTGGTCTGCAATTGCTTTTGCTGTTCTTTCATTATCACCGGTAATCATAACCGGTTCCAAGCCGAATTTTCTGAATTCCGCAATAGCTCTTTTACTATCCGGTTTTACTTTGTCGGCTACAGCAATAATTCCGTTAAGCAGTTGGTTAACGGCTACAAACATAGCGGTTTTAGCTTGACTTTCTAATTCTGCTTTTTGTCCAAGTACTTCATTGCTAATAAGAATTTTGGATTCAATCATCAATTTTTCTGTTCCAACCAAAATATTTTTATTATCTACCGTAGCTTTGATACCCCTTCCGGTAATAGCTTCAAAATTTGAGATTTTAGAGGTCTGATTATTTTTAGATTTCGCATAATTTACAATTGCTTCTCCGAGTGGGTGTTCAGATCCGCTTTCGGCACTGCCGGCGAGATACACCATTTCATTTTCACTCATTCCATTTAGTGTAATTATATTTGTAATACCGGGTTTCCCTTCGGTAATAGTACCGGTTTTATCTAGTACAATAGTAGTAACATCTTTCATGTTTTGAATTGCCGCACCTCTTTTAATTAGAACACCGTTTTCAGCACCCATTCCTGAACCCACCATTAATGCAGTAGGAGTTGCTAATCCAAGAGCACACGGACAAGCAATTACAAGTACCGCTACTGTGGCATAAATTGCAAGTGCGACTACTCCCATACTCGGATTAACCCAAGGAATAAACGTTGCAGCCCAATTTACAATACCATCCCAAAACGCAGGGAATACAAGCCAAAGTGTGAATGTTAAAAGAGCAATTCCAATTACGATTGGGACAAATATTGCGGTAACCTTATCGGCAAAAGCTTGAATAGGAACTTTAGTACCCTGAGCTTCTTCTACCATTTTTATAACTTGACTTAAAAAAGTTTCCTTACCTATTTTGGTTACCTTAATTTTTAATAAACCGTTTTTATTAATTGTTGCACCAATCACTTTATCGCCTTCAGATTTTTTAACAGGCATCGATTCTCCGGTGGCAATCGATTCGTCAACGTTGCTTTTACCGTTAACAACAACACCGTCTGTCGGTATTTTTTCTCCAGGGCGCACAATCATAATATCTCCCTTCTGAAGTGAATTCATAGGGACTTTAATTTCTTTACCGTCTTTTTCTATTGAAGCTTCTTTTGCTTCCAAAGTAAGTAATTTTTTAATAGCTTGTGATGCGCGGCCCTTTGCCTTGGTTTCAATATATCTGCCTGTTAAATGGAAAGCCATAATCATACCCGCAACTCCGGCAAAGCTGTAGAAAGCCGGCCCAATTCCGAGATCATGAAAAATAGCCACGAAACCGGTTGCCAGGGAAGCTAATACGCCCAATGAAATCAGCACGTCCATATTAGGCGCCAAATGTGAAGCGGATTTCCAAGCGCTGCGTAAGGTTTCCCAGCCCGGGTAAAATATTACTACACTGCCTAATATCAACATCCCGAGATCATAACCTAATGGGCCAAGGAAATAATAATTCCATCCCATAGTTGGAATCATCCAAAGAATAATAGGAATTGTTATACTCCATGATAACCACATTTTAAAGCGGGCTTTATCCATTTTCTGTTGATCCCAGTCAATGTCCTCTGTCGCAGTATCCGTATCCGACGTACTTTCTTGTATTACTTTATAACCTACATTTTTTACTGCCGTTACAAAATCGCTAAAATCCACACTCTCCGAATCATAAGATACCTGAGCTGTTTCCGTTGCAAGGTTTACAGTTGCCTTTTCAACTCCGTCTATTTTGTTGAGTGCTTTTTCTACATGTCCAACACAACTGGCACAAGTCATACCTTCAATTTTCAACGTTTTGACTATATGTCTGTCTAAAACATCATATCCCGCATTTTGTACGGCTTTTTTAAAATCGCTTAATGTTACTTTATCAGGATCATATTTTATGGATGCCGATTCCGTAGCAAAATTTACAACCGCAGTTTTCACACCATCCAGTTTATTAAGTGACTTTTCAACCGAAGCCACACAACTGGCACACGTCATCCCCTTAACATTTAATTTATGAATTTTTATTTTTTCCATTTTAATTTCCCTTCAAATATTATTATCGGAATACATAATTTAAAAATCATTCAACTTTAAATCTACATTTCCCGGTATTATTTTACAAGCTTATAACCTGCTTCTTCAATTGCTTCCGCAATAGCATTTTCATTTACTTTACTTTCATCATATTCAACTTTTGCACTGCCAATTTGGACGTCATTTACTTTAACACCGTCAAGTTTACCTAATTCTCTTTGGACAGCCATTACACAATGATGGCAAGTCATTCCTTCTATTTTAATTTCCTTCGAAATCATTTTAACCTCTATTTATATTTGTTAATAATTATCTTTTTCAAATTTTACAATTCAAATTGTAATTACATCAATGTAATAATGCGTTACACTTTTTTGAAAAATGTTTATAAGATTATAAGAAATGTGAGATAGAAATCAACTATTGTAAAATCTTTCAGTTGTTCACCGGCTATTTTAAGTGATCCAAAGGCTTTCGAATGTTTTCCGTCATGCTTTTAAATTGGCTGGCAGTTAATCCTGTAACTTTTTTAAATTGATTTGAAAGATGCTGTACACTGCTATACCCTAATTTATAAGCTATTTCACTAAGCGTTAGCTCTCCGTATTTTAATAATTCTTTTGCCCATTCTATTTTTTGAAGAATAATTAATTGCTCGATAGTAATATTTTCAACGGAAGAGAAGAGTGTGCTTAAATAATGGTAATCCATTCCGAGCTCTTTTACAAGGTATTCGGAATAGTTCATGTTCAAAGGATTTTCTTCGGCGTCATTTCTAACAAGTTTAATTATAATCAGTTTAATTTGCTCGATTGCTCTAGCTTTTTTATCTTCAATTAATTCAAAACCGTTTTCCTCAAGTACTTCCCTTATTTTATTAATTGGTAAATCTTCAATACGGCATCCTACAATTACTTCACCAAGCAGCACGCTTCTGACATCGAGCCCTATTTTTTCAAGCTCCTCACGTACAACCTTAATACATCTATTGCAGACCATATTTTTTATCATCAATTTTGTTGTATCCATTGTGCCGACTTCCGTATTAAATTAAACGAATTTTGAAGTAATCTAGTTTCAATAAAAACTTCGCCTTTTACAAAAATATTATATGAGTTCATTCTAAAAAACTCAATAAGGTCATTCTGAGGAGCGAAGAATCTCTTATTTCATAATGGGCTAAAGATTCCTCACCGAGTTTATACTGAACGAAATAAATGTGTTGAGAATAACATGTCAATACCTTTTAGATTAGAGCCATGAATATTTTAAAAAATTAGCAATGCCAAAAACGGCAATAAGAATAAGAGATTTTCTCGTTCATTTGAAATGAGAGGGAAATATGAACGGGAGATTTCTCACATTTGTTTGAAATGACATTTTCTGAACCGGTTCATTTATAAAATAAAGTACTTATTTCACAGCATTGACTAATTTGATGATTCCCGGAATGATTGCCAATTCAACTTGCCCATAGGATGTTTGTGCCTCACTAATGATATTCGTGGCGGCATTTATCCATTGGGTATCTGCTTTTTTATTTTCATGAATCAGATTAAGTGCTACCAATCCGATCTGAGATAATTTTGTAAGGTTATCCGACATCGGTTCAATTTCTTTAAGAATAGGGGAAGTATTTATAATTTTTAACAGTTGCTGATTATTGCCATTCCAAAGGCTCAACCATGAAGCAATCTTATTCATAGTGTTTGCATCTTTGGCTTTTAAGTATGATCCAACCAGATTGTTAAACTTTCGTGCTGTTTGTGATTCCGGTCTGGCAGCATCAACTACCCTTGTATAGGGAGAATAAGAAAGATAAATACCAAGCCGGTTTCTTTTATATCCTTTAAGAGGTTCAACAATATCAACGAAAGTTTTTAACGGTTTAATATTATAACTATGCGCCAATCTTCTCAACATCATCCCGTAATTTTTTAAATGTGTTGATCCAAAGTCTTCCAATTGAATGCTGATTATCGCTAATCTCCGGTACATATCATTCACATTTCTAATGTTTTGCGGAGACCAAAGGCGTTCGGCAATTGCTGCAGTCCTGGGCCAAATCCTGGAATCTACATTTTCAGGCGTTACCATTTCGCTCCACATGGTTGCTTCGCCACCTAAAATATTCCTTTTAACTTTTTCACTTAAAATCGAGTCGGGCGGAATAGGATCGTTCAAGTAATAATAGCCGGCGTGCCGGTTTAAGTCGATATAATAACCGTTTGATAAAATTACCTTATAACCCTCACGTGCAGCTTTGAACAGAGCTTTTTGTCCTCTCCATGATTGAATAATAATATTCTTCGGCATGCCGGGCTGTAGAATTTCATCCCATCCAATCATTTTTTTCCCATATTTCGTAAGTATTTTTAAAACACGTTTATTAAAATAAGTTTGTAGAGCACGGTTATCGGGGATATGATGCATTTTCATAAAAGCCTGTATCTTTTTATTGGCATTCCATTGTACTCCGTTATTTTCATCGCCCCCGATATGAAAATATTGATCGGGAAACAGCTTAGCCATCTCACCGAAAAGATTATCTAAAAACTTATAAGTAAAGTTACTGATTGGATTCATAACCGGATTATGAACACCCCAGTTGCGTGCAATTGAATAAGGACCGGGTGCGCTTGCCAATTGAGGATAACCGACAAACCATGATTGTGTATGTGCCGGTACGTCAAATTCCGGTATTATTCGGATACCTCTGTCGGAAGCGTATTTAATAATTTCTTTAATTTGTCCTTGAGTGAAATATTTTCCGTCTGAGCCCAATTGAGTCAATTTCGGATAAATTTTGCTCTCCACCCTGAATCCCTGATCATCGCTTAAATGAAGATGCAGCACATTCATCTTCAATGCTTCCATAGCATTTAAATTCCTTTTGATAACATTCATCGGCATAAAGTGTCTGGCGACATCAATCATAAGACCGCGCCATCTGAACCTGGGTTTATCTTTTATCCTAACATTAGGAAAATAATAACCGCTTGTATCGGAGTTTAATAATTGGAGTAATGTTTGCAATCCGTGTAATATTCCAAAACCGGTTTCTGAAGAGAGTCTAATTTTGTTCGAAGAAATATTAAGAATGTATGATTCAACTTCGTTTATTCCAAGTTTACCGGGTCTTTTACAAAAAATCACTAGTTGACTTGTGTCGCCTCCCGAAGTTTCGGTTATATAATCTTGAGAGAAAAATAAACCGGTTCTTCTTGATAAATGTCTCAGCATTCTTGTTGCCGCATCGTAAACCCGGTTACCTGGATTGCCTTTTATTGTAATTGAAAAATTTTTTTCCAATCGAAATTTCCCGGGCATTAGAACCGTACTTTGCGGGACCGGCATTAAATTGAGTTTTTCGCCCTGATTTTGTGCTAACAACAAAGAAGAAAGTATAAGTATAAAAATAAAAGTTAAAAAAGAAGTTTTGATAGATTTCATTTTATCCTTCGCTTTTATAAAAGTTAATTTTTGTGTTTTCTGAAATAATTCTCTCAACAAATTTATTTATTAAAAATAATTTTAGAAGTATTAATAAATGCTGTGATTCTTTAGGGGGTGGAATAAAATAAGTTATCGAATTACAACTCCTAAATAACAGTTATTTATTCTTGTATTATATACAAGTTATTCTATTCCACACCCTAAAGTTATTCTTTCACCCCAAGATTACGACATTTTTATTAACGAACTAAATTCGTGATTATACCGTTTTTGAATTGTATTTAAACTATGGGTCGGAAGTTCTGAACCTTATTTTTTATTTGGAAGTTCCGTTGTAATCACAAAATTTAGTTGAAATTTTTAAATATATTTTTATTATATTTAGAAGTCCGGGATAGAGAAAAGAGCATTTCTCTTTCATATTTTTAGGAGATATAGTATTTATCTAAAATCATTCGGTAGATCTATTTAAACAAAAACATCTGCTATTCCTGTTAACCATTTTCTCCAGATTAAAATTCATTATGTCATTCTTAGCTATAAGATTTTAAGGTATAATTTATAGCTGCAATAGATATTTAATATGTAAAAGTTAATATGAGAATTACCAAGATAAAAGCAAAATTAAGAAAAGTAGTTAATGTTCTTCAAGAGAAATTGGATGAGAACTCTGTACTCATGGTTGCAAAAGACATCACATCAGCCGAGGAAAAAGAGAAATTATTACAAGAGAATGAAATAAGATATAATATCTATAAAAATCATTATGCCGAAGTAAGAACAAAATACAAAA
>CAJXGP010000115.1 GCA_913053915.1 uncultured Ignavibacteriales bacterium
AATAACAGTTATTTATTCTTGTATTATATGCAAGTTATTCTATTCCACCCCCTTAAAAAAATTTGGACAACTTTATTACTTAATCATTCCCACCGGAAGGAAAAAATTTCAATTCAAAATCTCCCTATTATTTTAACCAGGGTGAGAAAACTCCCGTTTGAGATAAAATTCTTTATTCATTTCGTCTTTGGTTTTCTTTGGAAATTTATTATCATGTTTCATTATCCATGTTCATTTCTAATTGCGAAGATTAAAAATTTATTTCTAATGAGCTATTTGTAATAATTGAATTTATTTATAACATTTTCATCAATGGTATTAAAAATTAATATCTACTTGAAAGCTTAGTATGTTATCCAATTGTTCTCCGCTTAAAGAGGTAAAATCCACCCCATATTTAATAGTCTCAGAATATTTCATTGATAATATATAATGTGAAAATAATCTATAACTAAACAACAAGTACCATCTAAAACCTTTTCCATATAACGGAATATTGTAAAGAACTCCTCTTAGATCATTTTCGAACTCATAAACGGCTGAATTAAATGAATCGGTTTTGAAAAAAATTATTCTCCCATAAATATTTAGCCTGTTGGAATGTGTATATCTTATATCATGGAAAAACAAAAACCCGTTTTCTTTTAAATTCATTGATCTTATATTGAAATAATTTAATTCGAATCGTTCCCTTAATCTGAGATTTTTGAAAGCCTTAAAAGTTAATTCTGTTCTAACACTCTTTCTAGATCTTTTAACCATAGTTCTAAATAAATTTAATTCGCCTGTTACAAATTTGTTTTCTTCCTTAAATCTGAATATGAATTTAGAAGATTTGAACGGTTTTGAAATCCAATTAAAAAATAATTCATCGCCTGCGCTAGGTAAAACAGCTCTAAAAATAGGATATGGGAATTTAAATTGATCATAATATAAATTAATCGTACCTAAAAAAGTTCGCCATTTCAAACCGAGATAAATACCGAATTCGTTTTGAGTTTTACCGGCTTTTTCACCGAAACCATATCCGTGAAGATTTACAAAATTTGATGGATAACTCCGGACAGTTGTAGTAAAAATCAAATCATTAGTGGCTTGAAATAACAACCCGTTGATACTTGCAATTGATTTACCGTTATAATTGAATTCGCCGAATAAATTAAAACCGTTTAATATTAAATCATAAAAAACAGAATAAGAGCGGAATTCCCTCCCGGACTTATCAAATCTTTTCTGAGGAGTAAAAGAATGATTGAAAAATGAATTATAAAAAAGAAATCCTGTCTTAAGTATATTTTTTAGCGTGAAAGATAAATTTACGCCATAAAGTCTTTCGCTTCCCTTATCTTTCCGGGAAATTTCCAATGAATTTCTATGGAAACCATTTATTGGAGTAGAAACAATAAATCCGCTCGCCGAATCGATATTAGCATCAAATTGATGTAAGGAGTAAAAACTTGTTAAATTAAAATTATCAAAATTTATAGTTGCTGCAATTCCTCTGAAGAATTTATTTTCACCGCTGCTTGTATAAGGGACAATTCCTCTACCGTTTTTCTTTACCGGATAAATAGCATCATTTCCTTTCGAATAACCGTAGGAACTCCATAAAGCAAGTCCTTGTCCGAACTCCATCATGTAATCGCCGAGAACAATATTATTGAAAACACTTAAATGCTTTATGCTGAGATAATATGAGGTGAAATCATAAAAACTTTTTTCACCCGGGTCTTTCTCGGTTAGGAAACCAAATTTGTAGTAATTATTTACTTTATAATTAAATCTATTATAAAATTTATATGGTGAACCCATGAAATTGTAAAGCGGATAATTTCTCGTTTTTTCTAACTTTTTAGTTGTTCTGCTTCTTACATTAAGTTTGGAATTGTTAATTAACCATGACGGAAAAACTTTTTGTCTATTTTTATTTGGGCCGTTTTTTTTTGAATGGTTTACTTTTACAAAAGGAATAATAAGTTTTGCTTTTTCTCCGGTCAAACCTTTAATGTTGTATAATTCTTGAGGAGAACTAAATTTGCCGTGTTTAATTCTATATTCGATAATCAATCTTGCCGTAGTAAAATCAATGGAAGGGATTTTTTCGAGATCATTTATCTGTGCAAAATTAATATCGATTGGGTTATTTAACAGTTCCTCTACATTATCGTACAATTCCGAATTATCGGAAGTTTCCGTCGATTCATCTAAGAGGTTGTTGATTACCTCTTCATACTGATTTGTGAGACTATCGCTCTGTGAATACAACGTTGGGATAGCCATCAAACAAAGAATTATTGTCGAACCGATAATTTTGGATTTTCTCACGTATGTAACAATTCCCTTTAATAAAGAATTTATTTTATAAGTAATGAGAACAAGTTCTTTTTAGTTTGAACTCAATAAATCAATAAAATCAAATTGTCGTTTTAAGATAGACGTTGAATATTTATGTTCATGTATTATTTATTATTATAGATACCGAGATGAGATCTGATTTGAGCTTTCCTGCTATGAATATTGCCAAAATTTATTATAAGACCGATCTGATGAGTTAAACCAAGTACTTGATGCGTATAAAACGCATAATTAAAATTAAAGTAAGAATAATAAATACCTACACCGGCAGAAAATTTAGCCGGCTCATTTGAAAAACCGGCTTGTAGTGAAAGATTTTCAATAAGTAAATAATCTATTCCGAATTTTAATGACGGATTAAAATGAATATCTTTTTCCAATACAATATTAACATCGAGATTATTCAATACATCGTAACTAAAACCTGTAGTTAAAATGACGGGGATCTGATCTTTTTCCTTTCCTAACGATGCCCGGTTAATATTGAAGCCAAAGAAGCCCCAGCGTAATTTTGGAGTAATGTATGTTAGTGTACCAATGTTCAAATAAAAGGCAGTCGCCCTTCCGTAATTTTTAATGGAAAGCGAACGAAAGTTAAGAGTAAATCCCACAAAAAATTTATTTGAGAAATTGTAGGCAGCGCCTGCTGAAATATTATTTTCTCTATACAATTTAAAACCGTATGTTTTAGCCCCGAAAGACAATGAAGCAGGGCCTAATGGTTCGTTATAAGCAAGAAATGCATTTGCAAGTTCGGTAAATCCAAATGGAGCAGGAGAGTAATAAATCCCTATCTCACGCCAATTCATTTGTGCTAATCCGGCGGGGTTATTAAAATGTGCAAATACATCATTACTAAGCGCTACGGTTGCGTTTGCCATAGCATTTTGTTTTGCACCGGCAATCGTTTGTGAAAAAAGAAAATTATTTATTGCAATAATAGCTGCAATAATTATCTTAATGCGCATAATTTTAGGTATTTTTTACTTTGTTGCTAGATAATATGGAAATTTATATATTAAATCAACTATTATTTAGAATTTTAAGGATTAAAGATGAAATTTATATTAGTTTTCTTATTCCTTTTGACAATTACAACTTATCCTCAGGAACTGAATTGTACCATCTCGGTGAATACAGATAATTTATCGCTTTCTCAGAAAGGCTTACTTCCCGGTTTTAAATCAGTAATCACTCAATATATGAATACTACTCATTTTACTTCCGGAGAATGGCAAGGAGGTAAAATTAATTGTGCAATGGATATTTTTATGACTTCTGCTACTAATAACGGTAATTTTAATGCACAGGTAGTGGTAACAAGTCAAAGGCCTATTTATAATTCCGATAATACTACTTTAATGCTCAGTATCAATGACCCTAACTGGTCATTTAATTATCGAAAGGGACAAGCTCTTTATCAAAATCAAATTTCATTCAATCCGTTAACTAGTTTTTTAGATTATTATGCTTACATAATTATAGGTTTCGATTTGGATTCATGGGAGGAATTCGGTGGTACTTCAATGTTTACTAAAGCAATAAATATCGTAAACCGTGGAGCTAGTTCCGGTTTTCCAAAAGGATGGACAAATACTACAAACGGATATAACCGAGCCGGATTAGTGGATAATTTATTAAATGATAAATACAGACCCTTCAGAAAGGCTTTCTATGAATATTATTATGGTATTGATTATTATGAGATAAATAAAAAAATAGGACAGGGAAAAATTGTAGCTACTATAAAAGCCCTAGCTAAACTTAGAGCCAATATAGATTTTAATAGTGTTCTGATGCGAACGTTTTTTGAAGCTAGAAGCGGTGAGATAGTTGCTCATTTAAAAGGTTATCCTGATAAAAACATCTTTCGAATTCTCAAACGGATTGATCCTTCACACGCTGCAAAATATGATGCTGCTTTAAAAGGTAATTTTAAATAGGATTATGTCCTTTTAAGCCATAACAGATGAATATTCATTAAAGGAATTATTCATGTGAAAAAGCTTTGATTTTTTTAATTTTCACAATTCAAAGACTTAAAAACGAATTTTTTAGATACGCCTCATAGATTAAAGATTTAAATCTATCTTAAACTTTTATCATAAATCCGGTACTTTTTGTAAAGTTCGCCTTTCATCACTTCCGCACCTCTGTTCATCATATCATTATCTTCCAGAATCCAGCTAGCTTCACCTAAATCTACACCCAAATTGTGAGCTCGATTTACAATTTCCCAATAAAAAACAGCGTCTAATCCTCTTTTTTGATATTCCGGAATGATTCCTAAAGTAATTATTCTACACCATTCAATTTTTTTCTTTTGTGTAAAAAGTTTTAAAAATCCAAATGGCAATAATTTTCCGTTCAGTTGTTTAAAAATATAATTATAATCAAGCAATGTTAAAGCGAAACCGACAAGATTACCTTTAATTTCACCAAAAAGGACTAAAGAAGGTTCTGCTAAGGGTTTAAGATCCTTTGCCAGAGCATCGATCTCTTCGTCCGTCATCGGAACAAACCCCCAATTCGGAGCCCATGCTTTATTATAAACAAATTTTACTTTTTCCACATCGGAATAAAAGTTTTTCATATTGAGTTGAGTAATTTTTATTTCCGCTCTTTTAGCAGCGATTTCGGCAACACGTTTTAGTTTACTCGAGCTGATTACTTTATCGTGTTCAAGTTTATATGCGTATAAGTCCTTCACTTTTTTAAACCCGTAATTTTCGCATAGTTGCAAGTAATATTTCGGATTATAAGTCATTAATATTCTAGCTTCATCTTCAAAGCCCTCAAGCAACATACCGTACTCGTCGTTACTGGAAGGATTAGCAGGCCCTCTCATCGTATCAAGCCCCTTACTTTTTAACCAATTTTTTGCGCTGTCAAACAGCATATTAGCTACTTCTTGATCGTTGATACATTCAAAGAAGCCGAAGAACCCAGTTTTATCATTATGGTATTTATTGTGTAAGTCATTTTTAATTGCAGCAATTCTTCCGACAATTTCCCCGTTGCGCTCTGCTAAAAAATATTCGGCTTCGGCATGTTTGAAAAAAGGATTTTTCTGCTTATCTAAAATTTTCTTCCTGTCCATCAACAAAGGTGGGACCCAATGCTTATCACCTTGATAAATTTTCCATTGAAATTTTATAAAGCGCATTAAGTCATTTTTATTATTGACGGTTGTAATGTTAATAGAACTCATATCTTACACCTTAAAATAAAAAAAAGCATACCCTTGCTTTTCAGATATACTTTTTGGTTAAATATTTACTATTAAACAATTTAAATTAATCCCAATTTTTTTCCCGTTTTAATAAAAACATCAATTATAGTATTAAGATGTTTTTCTTCGTGAGTTGCCATATAACTTGTTCTCATCATTTGTTTACCAGGAGGGACACCCGGCGAAATAAAAACATTTACAAAAACTCCTTCATCATATAGCATTCGCCACATTTTAAAAGCCAAGTCATCATCACCGATAATTACCGGAACGATGCCTGTACGTCCGTCAATCACAGTAAAGCCGGCTTCTTTTAAAGATTTCCGGACTTTTTCCGCATTATTAACAAGTTGTGTTACCCTTTCCGGTTCTTGTTCTAATATTTCTAAAGCTGCTAATGCAGCGGCAACAGCGGCGGGGGTAGGCGAGGCGCTGAAAATTAAAGCCGGAGAATAATGTTTTAAATAGTTGATTACTCTTTCCTCACCGACTACAAATCCTCCAAGAGAAGCAAAAGTCTTGCTAAAGGTACCCATGGTTAAATCAATTTCATCTTCCAAATCAAATTCGCTTGCCGTTCCTCTTCCACCTTTTCCTATGATGCCAATCGCATGAGCATCATCTATTAATATTCTTGCATTTACTTCTTTTGCTATTTATTCAATCGCGGGAGGTCTACAATTTCACCACCGGTACTAAAAACACCGTCACTAACAATTAACATGCTTGAATCGGGTGGTAATTTTTTTACAACTCTTTCAAGATCGTCCATATCATTATGTTTATAGCGAATGAATTCTGCTAAAGCACCCTTTGCCATTAAATTGCCTGCAATTATGTAAGCATGATTATCTTTATCGGAAATTACATAATCTCCCCGTTGTACCAACGTAGGAATAATACCTTGTGCTGTTTGGTATCCGGTGCTAAATAATAATACGGCTTCTCTATTAAAAAATTTAGCCAGTTTTTCTTCCAGTTCAATGTGAATGTCGAGGGTTCCTGTTAAGTAACGAGAACCGGAACATCCGCCGTGTTCGTAAAGATGATCCGCGTTCCGGTGTCCGCACAGACCGAGAAGAGGCGTCGCCCAGAAACGCGAAACTGCAGGCCTGCCCGTTCGAGCGTAGACAACGCAGCCTCACGCAATCGACCCTTCGAGGGA
>CAJXGP010000116.1 GCA_913053915.1 uncultured Ignavibacteriales bacterium
TCTTTGCTGCTATATCCCTGGTTAATTTTAGTGAATTACAGTGTTGGTATTTTTAATAAGTTTTTAATAAGTTTTTAACTATTGAGGTATTTACCTCCCCAAACCTCGCTTCACCATTTACTTCCTCACAAGCAGCACCTCTAACACAAATAACATCAACACCTGTTTTCCATAAACCCGGTAATTCCTCTTTAGAAATACTACCCGCTAACCAAGCTTCTGCATTTATTTTATGTAAGGAATTTACAAACTTTTTTAATTCTTTGAGATTATAATAATCTAATAATCCTTTACCAATACCTTTATCATAAGTATCAATTAATAAACCATCACTCTTTATTTCTTTAACTAATTTTGGACCATCTTTTAAAGGATCAAAAGAAATCTGAAATCTTTCTTCAGGAAAAACAGCAGGATAAACTTTCTTTTTGGGGAACCATTTTTTTATTGTACGGACTAAATTTCTTCCAAGATAAATTGCGGCTTTTAAGTCTAAACCGGCAAATCCTAATTTAATATAATCTGCACCGGCTAATGCAACACCTAAAGCTGCTTGACAAGAATTACTTCTGATTCGTTGTTCTTCTCCAATATTTGTAGAAATAGGAATTTTTTTGTAACCGTTTCTATTTAGTTTATTTCTAACTGCATTTATATTTAAGGGATACGGTGTGCCTAGTGCAGAACCGGGGTATTCTACATCTGCAATTAATGCTCCACCTTTTACAGCTTCAAGAGCTTCTTTAGGACCCCTAACGCTTACTAATAATCTACCCATAATTATAACACAAAGAATATTTTAATTTGAAATTAAATATAAAAAATATTTAGCAATGTTCTTTTGTATAAAAGTAAACTATAAATATTTATTTATCTGTACCTATGAGATACAAAAGTGTTGCACCCAAGCCCAGCTTATTACTAAGCCATTTGCTTTATTTTTTTATCTGCAGCCTCATAAACATATTTACGTAAATAATCAAAGGCTTCTTGAGGGTTAGTATATGCCTTTTACATAATCTACTATACCTCCTCCAACTTTTTATAATAATTTATTACTCTACTTTGTTTATCTTATTATAAACTCTTTTCATCATCAATTTTTGTACTAAAGCTCCGAATTCTTTATTGTCTAAAATTTTTTCAAATATTTCTTTGTTTTGGTCCATCCTTTCGACTAACTTGCTCAAAAATAAATCTTCAAAAGCGTATTTAAATGTATCTATTTTATTAACTTTTGCTTGTGTCTGCAAAGTTTCATCTTCAACTAATTCGGTTTCTATTTGATCAAAGAAAAGCTTATCAGCTTCCGTGAAGTCGGTACCAAATATTTTATTTAGTATATCTATTATTTCAGAAAGAGGTACTTTTATTTCTTTTTCTCGACTTATACCGGCTTCGGTTACTCCGTTAATTTCTCCAACCTGATCCTTTTCAAGTTCTATTAAGCCATCTGCTCTTATTTTCAAACGATAGTATTCTAATGATAATTCATCGTCTAAGTTTAATCTCCCTTTAATATTGTCTTTAGAAAGTTTTGTTAATAGGTGTCTTGCATAAGCATAAAATTTTTCAAATTCTATCTCTGTAAACGGCATAACCTGAGCAAAGAAAGAATATAAATTTACCCAAGTTCGTAAGCTTTTCTTAAATGCATCTTTATCTTCTTTTTCTTTTAAATTATTAAATCTGTGTACGGCAGGGTCAATAAAAGAATATAAAAGTGCTTGCTCGCTTGGTTTTAAATCTGCACTTGATTTGAAATAAATTTTAGTAAATGAATCAATATCCGACTGCCAATAAATTTGTTTTTCATCTAATTTATTTTTCAAATCATATAAATGATTTAACCGGGGTTCTTCTTTTACAGTAGTTATTTCATAATAGGGTTGGAATGATTCTAAAATAGTTTCACGATCATTATAAAAATCAAGTATGAAGGTATCTTCTTTACCCGGATAGATTCTGTTTAATCTTGAAAGTGCTTGGACTGCTCTTACACCCGAAAGTTTTTTATCAACAAACATTGTATGCAACAACGGCTGGTCAAATCCTGTCTGATATTTATCTGCAACTATTAAAATTCTATATTCATCTTTATTAAAAACTTTAGGCAGTTCTTTTTCGCTATACCCGGTAAGCTGAGGTTCTGAGACTCCTGTCGGATAATCATCATCAATTACACTTTCGGAAAATGCAACTAATACTTTAATTTTATTATAACCTTTTTCTTTAATATATTTTTGAAATTCATCATAATATCTTTTGGCATGCAAACGTGAGCCGGTTATAAGCATAGCTTTTGCTTTACCTCCAATTTTATTGGAAGTAACTCTATGGAAATGTTCAATTATGATTTCCGTTTTTTGTGAAAGGTTGTAAGTATGTAAAGAAACAAAGCGTCCGATAGCTCTTGCAGCTTTCTTTTTATTTAATTTAGGATCTTCTTCAATTGCTTTCGTAAGTTTAAAATATAAATTATAAGTGGTATAGTTCTGTAAAACATCTAAGATAAATCCTTCTTCTATTGCTTGCCTCATTGAATAAAGATGAAAAGGTGCAGGTTTGCCTTCGGAATTTTTTTGACCAAAGACTGCAAGTGTTTTGTATTTAGGTGTTGCAGTAAAAGCGAAAAATGAAATATTCGATTGTTTACCTCTTATTGCTGCAGATTTTTCAATTTGTTCGCGGATGAAATCTTCTTCATCATATTCAGTGGATTGTTCTTCGGTTTCTGCTTCTTCCAATGTTTTTGCCGATAAAACTTCTTTCATCTTTTTACTTGCTTCGCCGCCTTGCGAGCTATGAGCTTCATCAATTATTACTGCATATTTTCTATCAGGGACGTTACTTACTTTGTCAATTATAAACGGAAATTTTTGCAGGGTTGTAATAATTATATGTGAACCTTTGCCGATTGCTTCAGCAAGTTGAGTACTATCTTTATCAATTTTTTGAACAACACCGGTTTTATGTTCAAATTGATAAATTGTGTTTTGCAATTGTTGATCTAAAACAAGACGATCCGTAACAACGATAACACTGTTGAAAATTCGTTCATCTGTTTTGTTGTGCAAAGTTGAAAGACGATATGCAAGCCACGCAATAGAATTACTTTTGCCGGAACCGGATGAATGTTGAATTAAATAATTTTTACCCACACCGGTTTTACGTGCATCATCGGTTAGTTTGCGGACAGAATCCAATTGATGATAACGCGGGAAAATTATTTTTTCTTTTTTAAATACTCTTCCATCTATTATAATTTCTTCAGACTGCAGATGTATAAAACGTTGTATAATATCCATCCAACTATCTTTTGAAAGAATATTTTCCCAAAGATATGAGGTTTTATACCCGCTGGAATTTGGAGGGTTTCCTTTACCGCTATTGAAACCCTTATTAAAGGGAAGCCATTTTGTGTTTTTACTATCAATTTTGGTTGTCATATAAACTTCGTCTTGATCTACAGCAAAATGAACCAAAGCTCTTTTTTTGAATGCGAACAATAATTCACGATTGTCACGAGTGAAGGAATATTGGTTTTTTGCATTTTCAACTGTTTGTCCGGTGAAGAAATTTTTAAGTTCCAATGTTGCAACGGGAATGCCGTTAAGAGAAATAACGAGGTCTACGGAATTTTTGTTTTTTGCACTATAATAAACTTGGCGTATTACCTTCAAACGATTCAGTTCATATAATTTTATAGTTTCGGGGTTAAGTCCGGTTCCGGGTTTAAAGAATGCAAGTTTGAAATTAACACCGTAATCGGTAAAGCCATTACGGATAACGTCTAAGCTGCCACGTAAATCCATTTCTTTAATTAAACGTTGGATGACACGTTCATTAGTATCAGCGCTGTGAATTTCTGTGATTTTATTCCACTCTTCGGGTTGAGATGTTTGGAGGAAGTCGATTACCTCATATTTGAACAATCCGAGTCCCGGGCTGTAATCGGGAGCATTGCCCTCTGTATATCCACCGTTTTCTATTAAAGATTGAATAATTGCGGATTCAAATGTTTGTTCGTTTGTAATGTTCATTTTTTGTCTTATATCTATTTTTATCTAAATTGCTGTAATAATCTCGTATGAATTTTATAATAACAACGTTATAAATTACATAAAGCATATATAAGATTTAATCATTCTAATTCTTATAACTCCTTTTATTTTAATAACTTAGTGTTAATTAAAATATCTTTAAAGTGTCTTAAAACAAATCTCAGTTACATAAACAATACATAAAAAATATTACAGCCAAAAAGGTATATATTTTGCATGCTTTCTTGATTTATTATCCGGATCTTTTGGTTTAATTAGTCCGCAATTTATTGCATCGGAAATTACTTTGGATACCATTGGATAATTTTCAAGTTCTTCATTCCCAACCTTAAATGATTTTGGATTAAAATCTGTGCCGACAATTTGATGGGTTTTATTCTCAATTCCCCAACATATATAAGCAAAAGGTTTATTATGCAAGGCAGCAGAATTAGAAAGTGCAGAAATATATTCACCAATTTCTTGTGGGTCTTTATTGTTTCCCTTAAATTCTACGACCTCATTTTCTGCCGGTAAATTTCTTAATTGTTCCAGCTTATTTTTTAATTCACTATCATTCATTTCTAATAATCAGGTTAAATTATAAAACTCTTTAGTTAAAGTTATGCATCCAACTCAAATTCACAATTTCTCATTTTTACTTATTCCATTGTTTTTCCGCTTTAACCCGTTCAAGTTCTTCTATCAGTTTATAAATTGCCGATGATGGATTAATATAATCTTCAAAATTTTTTGCTCTTTTTACAGCTTCCAAAATATTACTATCAAGAATTCTTTCAAGCTCAGAATTCAGTTTACCCTTTTCGTAGTTTCTATTACGACCTTTTAAATCACGCTTACAATTTGCCGAATTGATATCTGCTCCTTGATTTCTATAGTGAAGTAAAAACCATAACTCGATTGAAGGATTGGAACCGAGCACAATTCCATTTCGTATCGATTTCAATCTGGGAATAAATTCCGCAGCATCAAGATCATACATCAGATAATTTTTATCTGAATCCGTATAATCTTTTCCTTTCAAAAAGTTTTTTATGTATTCATCGGAAATTTCCTGTCCTGTAACCTTTGTTTTAATCTCAATGGGCAAACGGTATTTTTGTCTTAAGAATTTTGAATATGCTTCCTCAGTTTCTCCTTCACAAAAAACAAAGTAAATAGGATTAATTCTTCTGCCATGAGATTTTCTATGCTTTCTACTCATTTATCAATTCTTTAATATTTTCAATAGAGTCATTTAAAAATGGAATTGCATCAAATCTGCCTTGCAGATATGCTTTTTCAACATCCATTGTATCTCTAAAATCACTGTAATCATAAAGAGAATATAAATCCGTAGAAGCATCGTCTTTTTTATTGACAAAGAATATTTGGTCTTTTCTTAATTTGTTCAAGTTAAGTAATTTAGTATTGTGAGTGGAATATATTAGCTGCGCTTGCCTGCTTGCATTAAATACTCCGATAATATATTCAATTATGCTGGTGTGCAGACTGCTTTCAATCTCATCTATAATTAAGATTTTATTGTTTTTAATAATATCAAGTATTGTCAGCATCATAAAGAACAGCATTTTTGTACCGTCTGATTCTTCTGTATTAAAATCAAAAGGTGTTTTAGGGGAAAATTTATGATAAGCAGTGATTCTTAAAAACTCTTTTTCAACATCTTCAACAGACATCTGATTACTTATAAAATCAGTTTTATAATTTTTCACCTTATGTAATTCCTTTTTCATTTTAATATCAATAATATCGCTATCAGCCATTTTTAAAGCTTGTAACAAAGGTTCTTTATTTTCTTTGAATAAAATTTCCACTGTGCGAGCATTGAAACCGACATATCCTAGGATGAAAGTGTTATTAAAATAGTTAAATATTTCTTTTCCAACTGTTCTATCCATTTGGCTTGCACGGGAAATGTACAATGTTTTACGCGATGTGTTTTCAGCCACATCCATCGGTCTTTTAATAACAGTACCAAAAGAATATATTTCTTTTTTGGTCTTACCTCGCTGTTCGTCTCTTGTAAAAATTTTAGCCCTACGCCCTTTGGGATAATAATACAAACTTTCGGTCATTATTTCTGTACGGGTCAAAGAAAAAGAATATTCATACTCTACATTATTGCTTACAAAACGGATAAAATAAGTACTTGGCTTTTGGGGATAACCTTTAAATTTAAATGGTTGAAAATTAAAAACAGCATTTTCATTATGCATGTGTGAAGTAAATACCATAGCATTACAAAAGCGAATAGCTCTAATAATATTGCTTTTCCCGGAAGCATTTGCCCCGTATAAAGCAACCGTTTTTAGTACTTTTGTTTTACCGAAATTAAACAGATTGTTTTTTAATGCTTTGGATTTCTGCGTATTGATATTTCCAGCTCTTAAATCAAGAGAGATTTCGTCTTTTATTGAATAAAAATTACTTAAGCGTATTTCTAAGACCATTTCAAATCCTTTATTTGTAATTTATTTACAAATATCGTAACTAAAACTCGAATATCCAAATTACAATTACTATATATAGCGCGGTAAACCGCAAATTTAGAAATTATGTTTAAACTATTGCATTTTTAAATTTCTAATTATTCTAATTAACCTAATTTCTAATCAAATCCCAATTCACAATTACCAATAAATAAACAATTCTATAACCGGTATTTGTTGCT
>CAJXGP010000117.1 GCA_913053915.1 uncultured Ignavibacteriales bacterium
GCTGAATATTTAGAAAAATCATTTATTGCCTATACCGATTCAAAAGGAATTAAATTTAATATATTGCATGTAGAAAGTGATGCCCGTGTTGCATTGGAAGGAGCATTCTCAGGTAGAGCAGGAAGCATTTTAATTGCCGGTACCGGTTCTATTATGTTTGGTAAAGATCCTGAGGGAAATATCCATCGTGTCGGAGGATTCGGAAGGCTTATAGGGGATGAAGGCAGCGGTTTTGTAATAGGTAAAAAGGGACTAACTGTTGTTTCCAAAGATTTTGACGGACGTAGTGAACATTCTTTGATTACAAAACTATTAAAAGATACTTTCGGCATCGACAGTCAGGAAACTCTTATCAATGCTCTTTATAAAAACAATTTCGAAATTGCGTCCGCTGCACCTTTGGTTTTGGAAGCAGCTAATATGTGCGATAATGAAAGTATGAGAATTGTGGAAGAGGAAACCGAAGAATTACTTTTACACATCACCGCAATGGTAAAAAAAATAAGACAACCGATTTTGGATCTAGTTTTAATAGGTGGAATAATAACCACAGATAACATTTTCTTACATACATTGTTGAAAAAGATACAGGATAGACTGCCTCATGTTAAAATCAGAGAAGCAGAGAAATCACCTGCTGAAGGAGCAGTTTTATTAGCTAAAGAATTATTTTTCACTTATGCGAAATAAAAATTTAAATTCTCTTTTTTGTTATATATTATAGGAATTCATATCAAATTATCTCAAAACCGGGAAAACAATAATCATTACTGTTAAAATTTTATCCATTAATATTAATCAGGAGGATTAATTTGACAACTAAAAAAGTCAGCTATAGAAATCCTTGGGCGTGGGTTCCTACTCTATATTTTACCGAGGGCATACCTTACGTAGTTGTTATGACGGTTTCAGTCATTATGTATAAACGATTAGGGATTTCGAACACAGATATTGCATTATACACAAGTTGGCTTTATCTGCCATGGATAATAAAACCGTTCTGGAGTCCGGTTGTCGATATATTAAAAACGAAACGATTCTGGGTAATCATTATGCAATTACTAGTTGGAGCAGGATTAGCAGGAATTGCTCTTACAATACCGGGACCAAACTTCCTTAGATACACATTGGCATTTTTCTGGCTTTTAGCTTTCAGTTCCGCAACACATGACATAGCTGCGGACGGATTCTATATGCTGGGGTTATCCGAACATGAACAGGCTTGGTTTGTTGGGATAAGAAGTACTTTTTATAGGGTCGCAATGATATTTGGACAAGGTATTTTGATTATACTTGCCGGCTACATCGAAAGCCACAGCGGTCTGCCTTCGGTAAATATTAATGTTTACAGTAAACCGAATAAACAAATTACTCAAATTGTTTACCCCTCTACTGTGAATTTCCCGAAAGAAACGGGTAACCTTCGAATTGTTACTTTCCCCAATACATTTACGGTTAGTACCAAAAACATATCTAAAACCGAGGCTGATTCGATAATTAATCTCGCAACGACTTGGAATACTTCTCATGGTTTTTATGAATCTGCCGAACGTAAAGAAACATCTCTCTTAAAAAGAAATAATGGACCTTCTTGGTTGGAAAAGACTATCGTTTTGCCCCTGGAAGATTTTTTAAAGAAAGATTTTGGTCCGGAAATTAAGAAGCCGACCAAATCGAAATTAACCGGAAATGTTGAAATCATCTATTTTCAACTTTCAAATAAACCAAAACCGGGGGAAAAAATAGTTGTAAATTTCGGTAGAGAATCCGGCGACAAAAGTATATCTCTAGTAGAAGGTACTCACTTTGTTTTTAATTCAAATAATTGGAATAAACCCGCAATGGCGGTTATTCAACTGGATCCAAAATTGACGACATTTTCCTCCGCAAGATTCACCGCAAGAGCCGGTAATATTCCGTTAGCATGGATTATTACTTTCTTTGTACTTACGGGAATGTTTATTGCTTTATTTCTATATCATAAATTTATTCTTCCGTTCCCTGAATCAGATAAATCGGTTGTTGAAAAAGCATCTATTAAAAATGCATTAGAAGAATTTTTTAAAACATTTGCGCTATTCTTTAAAAAAGACAAAATTTGGGTGATAATCGGATTCATATTACTTTATCGAATGGGTGAAGCTCAATTAGTAAAACTTGCCACCCCATTTTTATTAGATGCACAGGAAGTCGGTGGTTTAGCGCTGACAACGGGTCAGATTGGATTTATTTACGGAACGGTTGGGATCATCGCTCTAACCATCGGAGGAATTATCGGCGGCTTAGTTGCCGCTAAACAGGGAGTTAAATACTGGATGTGGTGGATGCTAATCGCTATTAATTTACCTGACTTGGTTTACGTTTATTTGTCATATACACAGACAACAAATCTTTGGTTAATAAATCTCAGTGTTGCTTTTGAACAATTCGGATATGGATTTGGTTTTACTGCATTCTTATTAGTTCTTATCTATATATCCGAAGGCGAACATAAAACATCACACTACGCCATTGCAACCGGATTTATGGCCCTAGGCATGATGATTCCCGGTATGTTTAGCGGTTGGCTTCAATCTATTATTGGTTATAAGCACTTTTTTATTTGGGTATCTATTTCCACAATACCCGCGTTCATTATCACTAAATTCTTGCCGTTAAACCCTGAATTCGGTAAGAAAACCAAAGTAAAGGAGGATGAGTAATAAATGACTAAAAAAATATTTAATCCGGCAATGATAAGCTTCGTTTTATTTATTCTTTTCAGCTATGTTTTTCTGGGAGGAACATGTAATAATAATGCTTCCATCGTAAAAGGTGATTCTAGTTATTCAGGTGTCTTTAGTAAAGTAAATAACCCTTGGGTTGAAAAAACACTTTCTCAAATGACACTTGAAGAAAAGGCAGCCCAAGTTATTTTTCCGAGAATCAGCGGTAAATATTTTAGTTGGGATGCATTGGAATTTCAAAAAGCATTACATGAAGTTAAAGATTTAAAAGTTGGGGGAATTATTTTAGGAACCGGAGATGTATATGAAAGTGCATTCATTATAAACAAGCTTCAGAAGGAATCTAAAATTCCATTATTAATATCTTCCGACTTTGAACGCGGTCTTGCATTTCGAATTGACGGAACAACTTCTTTTCCTTCCAACATGGCCGTCGGTGCAGCAAACGATTCATTGTTAACATACCAAATGGGCAAAATAATTTCCATCGAGGGTGAAGCTATCGGCATTCAACAAAATTATGCGCCTGTGTCGGACGTAAACACAAATCCAAATAATCCTATTATTAATGTCAGGTCATTTAGCGATAATGTTAATTTAGTAAAAAAATTAAGTGTTGCAGTTATCAAAGGGATGCAAGACGGAGACATGATTGCAACGGCAAAACATTTTCCGGGACACGGTAACACTAGTGTTGACTCACACCGTAGATTGCCGACTATACCGGGTACAAAAAAAGAATTATTTAAAGTTGAGCTACCTCCGTTTGAATCTGATATTAAAAACGGAGTAATGTCAATAATGGTTGGGCATCTGCATGTTCCCGCGTTCGAATCTCGAGATATTCCCGCAACACTTTCTAAAAATATTGTTACGGATTTGCTAAAAAAGAAACTCGGCTTTAATGGTTTGGTTGTTACCGATGCCATGGGAATGCACGCAATTACCAATTCCTATAATACCGATCAAGCGGTAATAAAAGCATTGAATGCCGGTAATGATGTAATCCTTCTACCACACAATACCGGTGAGGCAATTAAAGCTATTGTAGATGCAGTTAAAAAAGGTGAAATATCCGATAAACGTTTGAATGATGCTGTTACTAAAATATTAATTGCTAAAAAATGGGCAGGACTTGACAAAAACCGTTTTGTAGATATTAGTAAAATTCCGTTTAAAGTTGCAACTAATTCTCATTGGGAAATTGCTAATAAATTAGCACGAAAATCTATAACATTGGTTAAAGATGAAAACAATCTAATTCCACTTTCTTCCGATACTAGAATAAAGTATGCTAGTATTTCTATTCTTGATAACGATCAAGCCGGCGTTGAAAAATTATTTAACAGTACCCTTTCGCAGGAAACTAATAATTTAAGAACTGTAACCGTATTAGAAAATTCCAACAGATCAATTTATCGTTCCGCTTTAAGAGCCGCCAAAAGATCGGATATTATTCTTCTTTCGGTTTATACAAAGATAAGGGCATATAGTGGGAAAATCGGACTTAATAGATCTGAACCTAAACTCGTTAGAGATATTTTATCGTTAAAGAAACCCGTTGTTTTGTTATCGCATGGAAATCCGTATATCCTTTCTACTTTTCCGGGAGCAAAAACTTATTTGTGTAACTACGGCGAAAATAATTTATCGGAAATTGCTTTAGCTGATGCCTTATTCGGGGAAATACCTATTCAAGGAAAACTTCCAATTAACATTCCTAAAACGAAAGCTAAATTTTCTACAGGAATAGAGTTACCACAAAGCGCATTACGTCCGATTAGTCGATTTAAACTTGTCGAAGAAAATAAAAATTTTCAAGGAGTTGATAGTGTAATTAATGCTGCCATTCGTGATTCGGCATTTCCTGGAGCTGAACTATTGGTAGCTCAAAATGGAGTAATTCTCCATTTCAAAGCCTACGGTCATTATACGTATAACGATACTTCAGGTGTCATATCAAGAAATACCATGTATGATCTTGCTTCTCTGACTAAAGTTATCGCTACAACTACCGCAACAATGATTTGTTATGACAGGGGTTTATTTAAATTGGATGACAAGGTTGCAAAGTACATCCCTCAATTCGGAGTCAATGGAAAGGAAAATGTTACAATCAGAAATTTATTGGTACACGACAGTGGTTTGCGCCCGGATATTACACGAAAGCTTGCTTCTTTTGATACCGTTAAAAATAAACCGCAAGCTGTATTAAATGAAATCTACAACGATTCTTTAGTCTATCGTACCGGCAGCAAAATGGTTTATTCCGATCTTAATATGATTGTTATGGGAAAAATTATTGAGAAGGTAACCGGCGAAAGGTTAGATCAATTTACCGAAAAAGAAATATTCGAACCTCTTGGAATGTCCAGTACCATGTTTAATCCGCCAAAGTCTTTGATTTACAAAATTGCACCGACGGAATATGATAATTATTGGAGACACAGACAAATACGTGGAACCGTACACGACGAAACCGCTGCATTGTTGGGAGGGGTTGCCGGACATGCAGGTTTGTTCTCAGATGCTTCCGACCTAGCTAAATTATTGCAAATGCTTTTACAAAAGGGAGTTTATCAAGGCAGGAGATTTATTAAAGCTTCTACAGTAAACTTATTTATTAAAAAACAATCCAATCTTAGTACTCGAGCGCTTGGTTGGGATACCAAGTCGCCTAAAAGATCATCCGCAGGGCATTTTTTCAGTAATCTTTCTTATGGGCATCTCGGTTTTCCCGGTACCTCAGTTTGGACAGACCCCACTCGAAAGCTTTTTGTTGTATTTCTAACCAATAGAGTTTATCCAACAAGAAAAGACATTAAGATTAGAGCCGTTAGACCCGTAGTTCATGACGCAGTTATAAAAGCTATCGAAAAATAATCTTTTTTGGACTCCGGGTATCACGGGAAAAAATTTCTGAAGATTTTACAAAAGCTCAGGGATTATTATCAGCCGATCTTATGTTGTTTTTATTTTAAATCGAATAAACATCTGTTTTTTTTATCCGGTTCAAATATAATATTGTTAACTATGTTTTTTGAATTCACAGTATAATAAACTACTCAGTGAATAATCTAATGATTAAAGTAAATAAAAAAATAAAGACCTATAAAGATATTTTCCATTTAAGTCGAAATGATATCAAACAAATTGAAGACAACTTAAACAATATGTCTTTGCGTCAAAAATGTGCACAAATGATAATGCCTTGGGTCAAAGGCACCTATATGAATGAGGATTCAAACGAATATAAAAGGATTGTTTCACTAGTAAAAAATATGCAGGTAGGCGGATTAATATTCTTTCAAGGTAATATAATTAATGAAGCACTTTTGATAAAAAAAACTCAAAAACTGGCAAAGATACCTTTGCTCATTGCTTCAGATTTTGAACGGGGACTTGCCATGAGATTAACCGACGGAATTGAATTCCCCTGCAATATGGCACTAGCTGCTACCGGCGATAAAACTTTAGCTTATAAAATGGGACTGCAAGTAGCTCAAGAGTGCAGAGCAATAGGCGTTACTCAAAATTTTGCTCCGGTTGCGGATATCAATGATAATCCTAACAATCCTATCATTAATACCAGGGCTTATTCCGAAGATAAAAAAATTGTTTCGGATTATTGCATAAAATTTATTGAAGGTGCAACTTTAGGAAGGACATTAACCACCGCAAAGCATTTCCCGGGACACGGAAGTACTCAAACAGACTCTCATCGAGAACTGCCTGCTATAAATTTAAGTAAACAAGAATTACTTAAGAATGAACTGGTGCCTTTTGAGAAATCAATACAAGCGGGATTACACACTATAATGGTGGGTCATCTCGCTGTTCCTTCGATAGACTCTACGGGCGCTCCTGCCAGTCTTTCCAAACCGATTATTACAGGTATTCTTAAAGAAAAATTGCGCTTCGATGGATTGATTGTTACCGATTCAATGAATATGAATGCTATAATTAAATATTATTCTGTCGGTGAAGCGGCTATTAAATCTGTTCTG
>CAJXGP010000118.1 GCA_913053915.1 uncultured Ignavibacteriales bacterium
ATATTTATGGTAATCATAAATAGATGAATCTTTGGAAATAATAAAATATGCGTTGGGTGCAATAAACAAATCTTCGTTAATAATTAAATGTTTTGGTTTAGTATATACATCGCTAATCGACCAACCTTTAAGTCGGACTGAATTAGTAGTAGTATTATACAGCTCGATCCATTCAGGTTCACCACCCGACGGATTATACATTATTTCATTTACCTCTATTGAAGATGGTTGATGTCTGAGAAATATAGTTTTATAAAAGACATTATTAGTACTATCTTGATCTTTATTAAAATTTAGAACTGCCAAAATACCGGTTTCGTCTTTTAGTCCTTGAATAGTAAAAAGCGAAGGGGTTATCAAAGAATCGTTTCCCGGTAAAGTAAAAATGTTAGACTCCATTAAATAAGTGCCGGCTACAGTATCTAAATTATCATCTCTAAAAGAGTACCCAACAGTAGCATTGTCCTCAAGGAAAAAGGTTTATACTAAAATCAGCAGCGCTTATACCAATGTTTTCTATTTTAACGGCAATTGAGACGTTTTCACCGTTGAAAGGGTGAGGAGGAGTGAAAAGTATATTTACCAATTTTAAATCAAAATCTTTTTGGGTTACGGAATTTATTTTTCCGGGGGTTCCGCCTTCGGTACTTTTTGAAGTAGTCCAATTTAAGTTATCGGTTGAAGAAAAATTGGAATTAATTCGTTCGAGGGACTTACCGCTGTTCCCACCCCAAGAAGGAAGATAACTTAAACTGTCTATTAAAATACCTAACGAATCTTTAATTACAATTGCATCTCCGGAATTATTGAGTGATGGCAAGTTTGTTATGATTATTTTAGAAGGGATTGAATAATAATTTAGAATTGAAGAGTCCTTGCTGATGACAATAAATGTTTTTGAAGGAATTGTCAAATCTTGAGATGTAATAGTCTGTTTATGTTGATTATCCAATATGCTCCATTTTTTCAAATTGATTATAGAATCCGACCTGTTATACAACTCAACCCATTCCGGTTTACCATTATATGGAGCGTACATAATTTCGTTAATTACTACGTCGTTATAATTATGTTCCCGCCGATAAACTTTTAAAGGAAAATATTTCCGGTTGTTAGATAATTTTTCATCCGGTGCAAAATCTATTTTTATTATTAAGTTATAACTTCCATGTATAACAGATTTTAATACTATATCTGTTGTGAGTGAGTCTTTGGGTAATAATGTTAAAATATTTTTCGAGCTAATTAATTCCTGCTCCTCACTCAATGAATCGGAATTGGTATCGTTATAAAGTTTAACAGAAAAATTATTCGCTGTTTTTAATCCATTGTTTATTATCCCTATTTGTAATTTTACATCATTACCGCTAATAGGAATTTCCGGATAATAAGTTAATGTAGCTAATTCCAAGTCATAATTAAAAGGGGTTACTGAATTTCGGAAACCCGGTGTGCCAAATTTTACTTTCGAATTTTTCCAATTAGCTTTCGAATCATCAGAATTAAGAATTATTTTTTCATCAGATGAATTTGTACTATTATTTGCAGAATATGTATAAGTCTCAAGAGTATCATTGTCAGGACCGATCAAACAACGAAGAACGGTTTGCAAATTGCAAAATCCAATAGTTCTATTGGAAGTATTTGCCATTCCAGAAGTTCCGAAAGCATTATCAACAGTTTTAAATAATAACGTTCCCGGTGGAATGATGTTTTCATAAATGCCTGAATCGATTTTATAATCGCCTTCCAAAATAACAGTGAAAGAATTCGGGTGAAGGATCGAATCATTTAGAACCGGAATTATTTTGTCGGCTTTGGATGAAGAATAAATTATTTTATAATCGCTTAAATTGTAAGAAGCCGTTTTACTTGTGTTATATAATTCTATAAATTCATTATTGCCTGATTTGGTATTAAACATTATTTCGCTGAGAATAATATCGCTGTTTGTTTGAGCCGCTAGAGGCATTGAATAAATAATATATAAAGTAATTAAGAGTAATTTTTTCATTAATTGGATTCTCCCTCTTTTATTCAACCGTTGCAGATTTGATGGGAATGACCTTTTAGACCGAAATCAAATATAAAGGTAATTTATTGTGTATCCTTTTATTATATAATTCTTGGTATAACGATGGTCTAAACATTGGAAATTATTTTTCATCAAACAATCAAAATGCAAAATATTTTCTTTTTAGAATATAATCGTCATGTAATCACTAGTAGATTATTTTATATAGAATACTTTTAGGAGTGGAATAAAATAAGTTATCGAATTACAACTCCTAAATATATTTCCGATATTGAGTCCTATTTTTTTACAGCCGGCAAATTCCAACTATAATAGACATCCCCAATAGAAGTGAATAATGAAATATTAATCAGATTATTTTTGCCGTAATATCTCATTAAATTAATTACCGTTGTAATATTATTGGTATAAACAAATATAAAGGATTTTATGTCTTTGTATGTATTATCTTTGGGCGGAAGCAAATAACCGGTTGAATCGATGGTAAAATTACCGTAATCCCCCGGTAGGAAATTATTGTTTTTAACGCTCAACGATTTTAACGAATCGATAAATGAGTTTACTTTTGTGACAAGAGAATCGGTAAAATAACCCACATAACCCCAAATTGTGTTGGGAGGTATTCGTAATATCTTCGAAGCGGGAACTTTAACCCATTCACTATTTAGGCTATCTAATTGGTAAAAATTAGGATCGACTGTAAGTGTAGTTTGAGATACTCTACCGTTTGCTAAAAATTGTAAATTATATTTTCCGGTTGATAATCCATTTATTATTATTGATGCTTGAGCAGGAGCCGTGCCGCCGACACACGCCGCCGGAGTTATTATATTAATAAATTTAATCTCAATATTACTGCTCTGATTCAATATTGCATAATTTATCAAATAATTAGCACAATCATATAGGGAGTCTGTTTTACTTGATAAGATTAATGAGGTCCCATTTTTAGAAAGATTTTGCTTCATGGAAATGTTAATTTTCGTATTGAGAGAGCCGACAGGGTTATTAGTATTGTTTATACAACTTATCGGTAAAAGCATCAATACGAAAAGAACTAAAAAAAATGATATTTTATTTTTCATAGAATTTCCAGAATGATAAAAATATTTATATACAAAAAAAATTATTTTTACATAATTATCAAATTTTATCGGCAATTATTTTAAATATTGAGTCCGGTAATATTTTCAATAATTTAGCTCCCATAACAATCCCAAAAGGGAACTGAATAATCTTTTTCTCTTTTTTGATGCCTTGTATGATAATCTCGGCGGCTTTTGATGCATCGATTAAAAAGGGCATTGGAAAATTATTTTTTTCCGTCATCGGAGTTTTTATGAATCCCGGTTTAACGGTTATAACCTTTATATTATATTTTTTTAATTCAATACGAACGCTTTCCAGTAGTAATGATACGGCTGCCTTGCTGGCGCAGTAAAAACCGCTTTTAGGAAAACCTTTTCCATCTGCCAAGCTTGAGATACCGACTATT
The DNA here is from genome assembly GCA_913053915.1 of uncultured Ignavibacteriales bacterium. Next base: position 3,531 of record CAJXGP010000118.1, read on the forward strand.
ATCCCTGACTTATTTTTCATAAACACAGGTAGTAATTGTTCTATAAAATAAATAATTCCGAATACGTTTACATTGAAAATCTTTTCTGCCTTTTCCGAGCTAAAATTTTCAACACCGGAGTGGTAGCTGATGCCTGCATTTAAAATAGCAATATCGATTTCACCAAATTTATTTCTTATTTCCGTTAAAGCCGATAAAACCTCTTCTTTATTACCTACATCACATTTGACATATAGATGTTTCCTATTTTCGTATTTCAAACTTTCTATAAGAGTTTCTAGGATTTTATCCCTACGTGCAAGAAGTGCAATATTACATTCCTCGTTAGCCAACTGTTTCGATAATTCATATCCTATTCCACTTGATGCGCCGGTGATCAGAACAACTTTATTTTTAAGAGAAATCATTTTAAATTATTTCCCGCTTAATTTGTGTCTCAATAATTTAGTAAATAAGTAAGATAATAGAAATAACTATTATTTTAAACTTTCTAAATTATATTGTAGCTCAGATAATTTGATATTAAAAAAAACCAAAACACATTTTTAATAAAAATTTTTATGCAACAATTTAAAATTTCATTTGGATTTCTTACCCGCTAAATTATTAACTTAACACTAGCATAAGGTTTTTACTTAGCAATAGTAAAATTTTCTTATAATTTATGGTAATACTAAACTAATATCAAGAGATATTACTTTATTTAAAAATTAAAAAATATTATCTTTTGTATGATATTAATTATGATAGAAAGAAAAATATGCTTTTAACTAATAGTGTGGAAATCAAAATGAAATATTTCAAAAAATTTTAATTTGATTGTTTTACTCTTTTCAATTAGATTACAAATTATTATCTTTTAACAAAAATTATTCCAATGTTTGTAATTAATATTATTCCGGTAGAAGATGTATTGCTGAAAAAGGAAGTTACGGAAATCAAATTTTCGTGCGATCTTGAAAAGTGTAAAGGAGCATGCTGTACGATGGAAAGTATCTTTGGTGCGCCTTTGAAAGAAGAGGAAATAATTCAAATAAATGAGAGCTTAGATGAAATAATGCAATTTTTAACTACCAGGAATATTGAAGAAATTAAAAATAACGGATTTTGGGAACCAAAAAACGATGAGTTGATGATCAGGAGTGTGAATAACCGCGACTGTGTTTTTGTTTATTTCGAAAAGGATATTGCTAAATGTGGAATTGAGAAAGCTTATTCGGAAGGTAAAATAAAATTTAATAAACCGGTTTCATGCCATCTTTTTCCGATAAGAGTATCGAAATTCGGAGGAGATGTTTTACGTTATGAACAATATGATGAATGTATACCGGCATTGGAAAAAGGTAGAAAAAACAATATAAGTTTAATTGAGTTTTGTAAAAATTCACTTATCCGTTCGTATGGTAAAAATTGGTATTCAAATTTAAGAAGAACATTTAAGTAAAACTATGTTATCAATGAGTCAAAGATTATCGCAGCAACAAAAACTGTCACCGCAACAAATCCAATATCAAAAATTGCTTCAATTGAACACTCTTGCGCTGGAGCAAAGAATAAAAACCGAATTGGAATTAAACCCTATTCTTGAAGAGATTCAAGAAGGGGAAATCGAACTGTTGGAAAATACACTCAAAAAAGAGGAAGATTCTAATCGGGAAGATGAGTACGAAGATAACGAAAAGAATGAATTCGAACTAGTGGATTTTATGAATGACGGTGACAGTGATGCTAAGTTTAATTACGAAAAATTAAATAGAAGTGGGGATGATAATGCTTATGAACCGCTTACACCCGCAAGAGAAAGCTTAACCGAACTTCTTCGAAGTCAACTTAGAATGTTAGAGCTTAGCGATGACTTATATCTTTTGGGCGAGGAGATTTTCGGCAATCTCGATTCAGACGGTTATTTGAAAAGCGATTTAAAGGACATCATGAATGAACTCAGAATGTTTGAACATGTGGAGATTTCCGAAGAGGATGCCGAAGCTTTATTAAAGAAAATTCAACAGTTTGATCCAATCGGTATTGCTGCAAGAAGTTTAAAAGAAAGTCTTTTAGTTCAGTTAAAAAACGGTAATTTTGATCCCTATTATTCTTATCTCGCTGAGGAATTGTTAGAACAACATTTTGATGATTTTATTCAGAAAAGATACGATGCCGTTAAACAAGAAATGGATCTAACCGATGATGCACTAAAAGCGACGATCGATCTAATACAAAAACTGAACCCTAAACCCGGGGAAGGAAATATCGGTTCAGTTGAGCTTAACCAGATATCTCCCGACTTTTTGATAGAGAAGATTGACGGCGATTTTGTTATCACTCTTAACGATAAAAGTGTTCCTTCCGTTACGTTAAGTAAAACTTACCTGGAAATGATTAATAAAAACAAAAGGCACAGAAAATCTTCGGAAAGAGAGAAAAAGACTTATAAATTTTTGAGAGAAAAATTTGAATCTGCAAAGTGGTTTATTGCTTGTATTCAACAGAGAAGGGAAACTTTGATGAAAATAATGCAAGCAATTGTAGAAAAACAGTATGAGTTTTTCGATAAGGGACCAAAATTTTTAAAGCCGATGATTTATAAAGATATCGCCGATGAAATAAATATGGACATTTCAACGATAAGCAGAGTGGTTAATGGTAAGTACGTGCAAAGTCCGATGGGAATTCATGAATTAAAATATTTTTTCAGCGAGGGTTTAAGCACCGATTCGGGTGAGGAGGTATCCAATAAATATATTAAGGTAAGATTGAAAGAAATAATTAATAACGAAAATAAGAAAGTTCCTTATAGCGACGATAAATTGGCTGAGATTTTAAATCAAGAAGGAATTCATATCGCTCGAAGAACCATAGCAAAATACAGGGAACAACTAAAACTTCCAATTGCCCGCCTTCGTAAAGAGTTATGAGTAATTATGTTCTTGATGTTCTGATTATTGTTTTGCTCTTTGCTTTATTTGGAATAATTCATTCATTTCTTGCTTCCAACAAAGTTAAAATGTTTTTTGCCGGGAAATTTGGGAATTCCCTCGCTTTCTATCGGTTATTTTATATCTTCATTTCGTTGATTTCTTTTTATTTTTTATTTGAAATTCCATCCAAACCCGGTATAACAATTTATGACTTACCTCAACCTTTTGATATTGTTATGTTAATGCCTCAAATTCTCAGTCTAATCGGCTTTTTATGGACATTG
>CAJXGP010000119.1 GCA_913053915.1 uncultured Ignavibacteriales bacterium
ACGCCGCCCTCTCAAGGCGGAGATCACGGGTTCGAATCCCGTACGCGCTACAAAATAATATTTCTTTTTTAACTGCTTATTTAATGATAATAATTTATTAAATAATTCTTTAGATTAAACTCTTCCGACAAAATTTTTATTTTGTGCTGGAAGTTAGTAATTCAAATCTTGTACGAATAATCATTTGATTGTCAAATAATATTTTTATATTTGTCAAATTAAAAAAAGCGAGTTTAACTGAAAAAATGAAAAGATACGAAAAACATATATTTATTTGCGAAAATAAAAGAGCTGCAGATGATCCGAGGGGCTGCTGTGCCGATAAAGGCGGTTCGGAAATAAAAGCCTTATTCAAGAAAAGAATAGACGAACTCGGTTTGGAAGCAGATGTCCGGGCAAATACTTCCGGTTGTCTTGGTGCATGTGAATTTGGCGCTACGGTTGTTGTTTATCCTGAACAAATTTGGTACGGAGGTGTAACTGTTAATGATGTTGAAGAGATCTTGGAGAGTCATATCATTAATAATGAACCTGTAGAAAGGTTATTTATCAAACATCCAAAATTTAATAAAGATGTCGTCAAAGCCTGAAAAAGAACGAGTAAAAAAAATATTCTCTTTATTAAAAAAAGAGTATCCCAATGTTAAACCGGCATTAAATTATAACTCTGCTTTTGAATTATTGATTGCAACTATATTATCTGCACAATGTACCGATAAACGAGTAAATTTAGTGACTGCATCTCTTTTTAAAAAATATAAATCTCCCGAAGATTATATTAAGGTTCCAAATGAGGAATTAGAAAAAGATATATTTTCTACAGGATTTTATAAACATAAGGCTAAAAGTGTTAAGAATTGTTGCAGTGCTTTAATTGAGCGGCATTCCGGAAATGTTCCTTCTGATTTTGATCTATTAAATGAATTACCGGGTGTGGGAAGAAAAACAGCCTCCGTAGTGCTGGGTAATGCTTTCGGTATCCCTGCTATTGCAGTGGATACTCACGTAAAAAGACTGTCAAATTTATTGGGTTTGATTAAGTCGGATAATCCGGATAAAATAGAAATTGAATTAAAAGAATTATTACCCAAAAAAGACTGGATAAATACATCTCACTTATTGGCTGCTCACGGCAGAAAAGTATGTATTGCCGGAAGACCAAAATGCTTCGAGTGTATATTAGGAAATTTATGCCCGAGTTTTAATAAAAATGCAAAATAAAAATTAAAATATAATAGTAAAAAATTATAAATAAATTAGATAGTTAAATAAAAATGGAAGATATAACCGGAAATAGAAATTATTGTTTATCGTTATTGCAAGAATATACAAGAGGAGAAAGTCTTCTTAAACATGCATATGCCGTAGAAACTTGTGTCAGAGCTTATGCAAGGAAGTTTAATGAGAATGAAGAATACTGGGGAAATGTTGCATTACTTCATGATTTTGATTACGAAATGTATCCTTCAGTTGAAGAGCATCCGTTTAAAGGTGCGGAAATATTAAAGGAAAAAGGTTACGACGAAAATTTTATAAATGCAATTTTATCTCATGCGGACTACACCGGAGTACCTCGTGATAGTTTGTTGAAAAAAACGCTTTTTGCTTGCGATGAATTAGTCGGATTTATTACTGCAGTTACCTATGTCCGTCCGAATAGAACAATTGATGAGGTAGAAGTTCGTTCCGTAAAGAAAAAATTGAAGGATAAAGCTTTTGCCAGGACCGTCAACAGAAATGATATTTATAAAGGTGCCGAAGGGCTAGGTGTAGAAATTGATAACCATATTAAATTTTGTATAGATGCAATGAAGAATAATAAAGAATTACTTGGGCTTTAATGAGAAGCTTTATCATTTGAATTTTGTATCTTCCGATAAACCGGAAGTGAATTTATTTAAGTATTTATGTGAGGGTTATTAATTTTTGATGAATATTTTACTTTTGATTAAAAAAATTTATTAACCTGATTTTATGTCTTCTGACTTGACAATGTAGTTTATTTGTAACTAAATTTAAATCAAAATATTAGGAGAATTTATAAAAAGATTTTGCTACTACATATAATTTCATGTATCGGAAAGATAAAATGTCGAATTTTATTTCCGGTACATTATTTTTAATAAAACAAAATAATAAATGAACGGCAAAATCTTAGCAATAATTTTTTTAATATTTGCAATATCTGTTTATGCGCAGAATGATATAAAAATTATATCTTCTAATCGTAATTTTATAGTAGTAGCATACACGCCTACTTATACCGATTCATCAATTCAAAAAATTAATCAAGAAAAATTTATAAATCTTAAATTGTGGTTGGGTGAAGTTTCGGCACCTGAAAAATGGGGCGTACCGGCCATACCTCAAAGAGTAGTAAATATAGGTGTTCCGCAAAAAACAGGGAATAGTATTCAGATTTTAAATACAGCTTACAAAGAAATTCATGGTAAAATAATTCCCAAACCTGAAATGGTTAAAGAAGGTAATACTTCTGCATTTGTCTACAAAGTAGGGGAAGATTATTATTCACAAAATAATAAATCTCCTTTAGTTACTTTTGGTGAATTCGGAATTTCTCGCGGTATCAAAACTCAGTCGATAATCTTGTCGCCGGTAGAATTTAATTCTAATTCAAATATTATAAAACTATATACAAAGATTGTATTTAAAATAATTTATTCATCACAACAGAGAGAATCCCGCAAACCTGCCGGCAATTTTATGAAGGGGGCATTGCTGAATTTTAGCGTTGCCAAGTATTGGGTAGAGGGTAATCGATTCCATGGATTGAAAAAAGTTGTAAGTAATAGTGTTTTAGCAACCGGTAAATGGATAAAGTTCGAAACTCCGCAAGAGGGGATTTATAAAATTACTCGTTCTATGTTACCGTCATTCGGAATTGATCCGAATACTGTGAACCCAAAAACAATAAAAATATATAATAACGGCGGCAAAATGCTGCCGGAAAATCCGATGGCTCCAAGACCGAATGATCTTGTTCAGAACGCTATAATAGTTGTCGGTGAAAATGACGGTAAATTTAACAATAACGATTATATATTGTTTTATGGAAGGGATACTGATTTTTGGGCTTATGATTCTTCATCTAAAACCGTAAAAAGATATCATAATATTTACTCTAATCATAATTATTATTGGATAACCTCCGGTGGGGTAGCCGGGAAAAGAATGATTGAAGAAAATAGCCTTAAAGTTTCCAATCCTTATGTCCAAACTTCTTCTAAGGCATACGCTTTTTGGGAAAAGGATAAAATAAATATCGGTAAAACCGGAAAATTATTTGTAGGTGATGATTTTTCTCCTTCTTTTACTTCAAGAACATATATAACAGAACTTGCTGGAAGGATATCTTCTGAGCCGGTAAATTATTTTTTTAGATTTGTGAATGCCAGCCCTGGAACAATCGGATTAGAAGTTGATGAAAACTCCACCACTATATTTAATCAAACATTATATGGATATGGAAGACAAAATTATGTTGCCGGTATTATGTACAGCAGAAATATTTCATATAGTGGGAATTTGCCCGACAATAGAAGCGTATTGAAGTTTAGTATTACTCCCTCATCCGTTGCTTCAATAGGTTATATCGATTATTTTAATATTTCCTACACTCGGACTTTGAATGCTGTAAATGATAATCTTTCATTTTTCTCTGCTGATACCAGTGATATAATTCAATATGATTTATCAGGATTTTCGTCCAGTAATATTCAGGTTTTTAATGTGACCGATTATGCTAATGTGAAATTAATAAATAACCCGGTTATGCTTAGCGGTGGTGAATATAGATTCCAAGCAGTCGAAAGAGACGGCCATGAATCTAAATATATCGCAGTAGGAAACGGAAATTATAAAACACCTGTTAATCCTGTTGAAGTGGGAAATTCAAATTTGCATGGTATCAAAACCGGTGCAAAGTTTATCATTATTACTCCCAAAGAATTTGAAGATGCTGCAAAAAAATTGCAGTATTATCATGAGAATCAAGCAAAGGTTAAGATCTCAACTATTGTTGTCGATGTAGACCAAATTTTTAATGAATTCGGAGGCGGTATCCATGATGTGAGTGCAATACGGGATTTTATAAAATATGCTTATGATAATTGGACAATAAAACCCCAATATGTACTTTTATTCGGTAAAGGGAGCTATGATTATAAAGACATTGGGGGAACGCATAATAATTTTATTCCGGCGTATGAATCTACTCAATCTCTTAATTTAATAGGTTCATATACAACTGATGATTATTTTGTGCGTGTTGACGGCAACGATAACCTTGTAGATTTGGCTATCGGAAGGTTGACCGTTGAAACTCCGGCTCAAGCAAATGATGCGGTTGATAAAATAATCAGATATGGAAATGATAGCAATAAAGGTCCTTGGCGAAATTTAATTACTTTAGTTGCCGATGACGGTTATACCTCAAAAGGTTGGGAGGGTAACTACCATACTCCGGCATCCGAATATTTAGCGAATCATATAATACCGAATTCGTTTGACCTTAATAAAGTCTATCTTGCCGCTTATCCGGTCGTTTATACAGGATTTGGAAGAACAATTCCCGATGCTAATAAAGCTATTATTAATTCAATCAATGATGGTACGCTAATAGTAAATTATGTTGGACATGGCAACCCCGAAGTATGGGCACATGAAGTAGTGTTCGATAAGAGTGTTACTATTCCTCAATTACATAATACCGATTATTTTTTCCTAACTGCCGCTACCTGTGATTTTGGATATTTTGATATCCCAAATTTTCAAAGTGCGGCTGAGGCTTTGGTATTAAAAAACAACGGCGGAGCAATAGCTGCTTTTACTGCTTCACGGCTTGTATATTCTACTCCCAATCACGAATTAATGTATGATTTCTTTAGAAATTTACTAGATACTTCCAAAGATTCACTAGACTTACCTATTACCATAGGGAAAGCTTTGTTCTTAACTAAACAAGTTTATAATTCAATTAATTCTCAGAAGTACGGCATTCTCGGAGATCCTACCTTACGATTGGTAATGCCGGAATATTCGGCTTCAATTGATTCCATAGACGGAAAATTATTGATTAATAATGTCCAAATTAAAGCACTAAGTAATACCAGTATCCAGGGTGAAGTAAGAAAACCCAATAATAGTTTATGGAGTAATTTCAACGGGCAAGGAATTTTAACCGTATTTGATTCAAAACGACGAGTAAAATTACCTGCGCTTCGTAATAATTATGCTATTACTGTCCAGGGAGGCGTTTTATTTAGGGGACGTATATCAATCACCGACGGTGAATTTTCTGCAAATTTTGTGGTCCCCAAAGATATTTCTTATGAAAATAAAAATGGTAAAATCATTTTATATTTTTTTAATGATAAAGTGGACGGACTAGGATATACGAATAAAGTTATTATCGGAGGTACGGATACAACTACCGTAAATGACGGTAAAGGTCCAAAGATGGAAATATATTTTGATAATACTGCATTCAATAATGGTTATCTTGTTAATCCGAACTCCACTTTAATTGTTGATCTATCTGATCAAACCGGGATAAATACTACCGGCACCGGTGTGGGGCATAAACTTGAAGGTATTCTTAATAATGATGAAAATAATCCTATAGATTTTACAAATTATTTTACGGGTGATTTAAATTCAGGTGGAAAATCCGGCGAAATTAAATATCCTTTGCATAATTTAGCTATAGGAAATTATACAATAAAAGTGAAGGCATGGGATGTTTTTAATAATTTTTCATCGGTAACCGCTAATTTTAAGGTTGTTAATGGTAATGGCCTTGAGGTACAAGATGTATATAATTATCCTAATCCTTTTAACAGCAGTACCACCTTTACATTTCAACAGAATCTTAACAGTCCTTTAAACGTAAAGATAAAAATTTATACCGTTGCAGGCAGATTGATTAAAGAAATTGAACGGGGCGGTATTTTAAATAAGTTTGTAAAAATATATTGGAATGGAAGGGATGAAGACGGTGATCCATTAGCAAATGGCGCTTATTTATATAAATTAATTGTAAAAACTATGAACGGAAAATTTACTAAAAGTGTATTAGGAAAATTAGCGATAATTAGATAATGACAGATAATTTTTGAATTAAAACTAACCTGGAGCTAATTTTTTATCTTTTATTTTCTAAACAAAAATGTTAATTAGAACTTAAATTAATTTCAAAACGGAGGACAACAATAATGAAAATAATTCTTAGAATATTAATGGTCAGCATGATAATTGCCATTGGAGAAAGTGTTATGTATGCCCAAGGACAAGCGGCTGTACCATTTTTGGAATTGGCCCCTGATGCAAGAGCCGGTGGAGTAGGTGAATCAGGCACCGGTTTAGCTGATAATTCGTCCGCAATCTTTTGGAATCCTGCCGGATTGGCTTTTCTTAAGGGATCGGAAGTCAGTATTACACATAGTAATTGGCTACCCCAATTTCATTTGGATATTTTTTATGACTATTTGACTTACCAGCAGTATGTCAGTCAGCTTAACGGTAATATTTCTGCAAGTGTTACTTATATGAATTATGGGCAATTTAACCGTACGTTGGAAGGCGGTCCACAGATTGTAGGAACTTTTAGATCCTTCGATGCTGCCTTAACCCTCGGTTATGCAACTAAGCTAACGCCCAATTGGGGAATTGGATTTAATTTCAGGTTAATTCATAGCCAGTTATCC
>CAJXGP010000120.1 GCA_913053915.1 uncultured Ignavibacteriales bacterium
TTGAGAAACAGATCAATTTCTCTTTCACGAAATTATCATACAGGCTAGATTACACCGACTTATGAAGTATCGATATTCATTTTTCAGTTATTCCTGTTTTAAAATATTTTTTGATTTTTTCAAATGATCTTCTTTTATCTGCTGTAAGCGTTCCGGTTTTATTAAATCAGACAAACTTTCGTTTTCGTTCCATGTATAACCATCCTTCTCATATCCCATCGCCTGTTTAAACAAATCAGGATGTTGCTCGTAAAGCCAAATCCACTCGATTTTTTGCTGGTAAAAACAGAAAAAACAACCGGAACGGCTGCGTGAATATTTTCCTTTCTCTCCATTAACTTCATATTCTACTTCGTGGTAATATTTGGGATAGGTTACTCCGTATTCTTTAAAAAGGTTGACGACATCCTCCTTTATTATAATATCATCATTATCAACCAAAGGAAATTCCGGCAAATGAGCCATTGGATATTTCGAGCTTTTTAAAAACTCAAAAACAACTTTATTAAAAGCAGGTGTATCAATTTCTAATAAAGTATTTATTTTTTGAGAAAAAAAGAATTTTGAAGAAAGTGACGTTAATATAATTTCTCCCGCTTTCTTGACAACACTTTCTGTTACAACTTCCTGATATATTTCAAATAACTTTGGAATATTGTCGTTGTTCAATACATAATTTAACACTTCAATACTCCAAATATTTTTTCTAAAAGGGAAAACCGTTTGAATATTCTGTTTTGTAGAGACATAGCCTTCTCTGTTTTCATCGCCTCGGATAGCCACATACGATATGACAATATCATTCTTAACATAATCCTCAAAAGGCTCAAGTTTTAACTTTTTGGTGCACCAGCGTGCCTGGCTCGAAGGAAGATAACCCCTGTATAAACTCAAAAAGTGATCAAAAGGTTTCTCAGGACTGTTTTGGGTTGCCTGAATACGTGTAATTTTCTTCCCGAGAAAAGCTTCGAGTTCATTAATCAAATCATAAGTTTCAGAAAGCTCTTTACCGGTATCGCTGAAATAATATTCCATATCAATTTCAGGATAATTAACTTTCATATATATTGCCAATGCAGCGCTATCCTTTCCCCCTGATATTCCCAGTAAATGTCTAACTTTTTTCTTCATCGAGTTCGTCTTGCAAAAGTCTGGTTAAAAGAGCAATATTGAAGGTCTTATCGTTATTTATTATTTGTGCTTTAATTGATTTTTCAAAGTTAGCGATTTTTTTTAATTTTGACTTGGGAATTCGAATATACTTTTTCGAAAGTCCTCTTAAGAAAGAGGTAACTTCCAATTTTATCACTTCTTCTTTATCGGGATTAATATCCTCTTTAGAGATATCTGTGTAATTATCAAGCTCGTTTATGTTATTTAATATTTTATATTTGAGCACATTTATTTCATTATCTGATATTTTATTAAGTGTTTTGCCAATACAAGCCTGGCTAATAGAATTTATCCATGAACGCCGGTCATCTAAAACAGTATCAATCCGATTATAGAAAATTTTTAATGCAGGTTTTAATAGTTCTTTTTTCAATGAAACATACCGTTTCCGAAGCGCCTCTCTATTTTGAGGAAAATCCAGGTTCTCACCCAAAACCTCATCATTAATAAATATCTCTATTTCATTGACTAACAAGTCGTAAGCAGCATTTATTTCCTGGATACATTCTTTAATATCAATGGTAAATTCTTCAATTTTTTGTTCATCATTCACCAATTCATCAATGTTATAACCAAGAGCATGGGGAAAATCGGTAAAAAACACCTCCTCAGGATCAATTGATTTTACAATTGCATCTCTAAATTTTAATGCTTTATTACTTAACCTTTTTGTATTCAAAGCATATATCGACAGGTTCTTATAGAAATTAATAAAAGGCCTGAAGGTTTCAATAAAACTTTTATTAGAAAATTTTGTCTGATCTATTTGATTTAGAATTTCGCGGTACTTATTGAAGAGTTTTAGCCGTTGTTCCGTAAGATTAAATTTCCTGATTAAATAATCTTGAGGTGCTCTGTTAAGCAAATCCAGAACTTCTTCGTTGAATTCAGGGATATAGGTTAACCTCCGCGTAGTCTTATCCCGAAAGAAAAGTGCGAAATCATCTTTATGAGCTATGAGAAACAATGGGAGCCAAAAATCAACAAACCCATGTTTTAGTTTAAAGGGTTTGCTTTTTAGAAAGTAAATAAAATCGGAAATCGGTTTTTTAACATTTATCGTTTGATTAAAATAAGTCTCGCAAGCATTCCACAACTTTTCCAATGTGGGGTCATCAGGTTTTTTCAGAATTGCTTGCCCGTTTTGAAAATCATAAATTCCCGTTGATTTTATTAATGACAAGAAGATTGTTTTTTCCGGTGGAAACTTATTATCTTCGAATCCAAAATCAGGCTTTGATATTTCATTAACCAATTTCGCAAAAAGGTTTCTCCGCGCATAAGAAATGGTTCCTGAAATTTTTGTCTTGTTAACCATTTCATTTTTAAAAACCGGTGTCGAGGGATAAATCGTATCGCATATTTCTGATAAAAGGCTGTTCAGTTCACGTTGGCTTTTAATATTTTTTTCGGTTCCTTTGAAATACCATTTTATGGTACTACTTCCAGAATATAAACTTTCAATAACATAATAATTTAACAATGATTTGTAATGATTTAAAATTGTTTTCAATTCCTGAACAGCTACTTTGTCATCGATATTTTTTTCAATTACTTTCTTTATTTTCTCAATTTCAAAAAGCGTTTCTTCTATTTTATCAGTTTTTGTATATAACCCGTAAAGTATTGCTTCTCCACAGTTTTCAGAGCTCATTTTAACTGCATCTACTGAGATATTCTTATTAAAAATAAGATTAATAAAACCGTCAATCTCATTTTCCGGATTATTACAAACAGCATCTTCACTAAGAACAAAATTAAATAATCGCGGAGTTCCTTTTTCGTACGAAACCCGCTTTGCAATTATCGTGGGGAAATCAAAATACTTTTTTAAGTGTAATGCAACATCTTTAATTCTTTCAATTAAATTTCCCGCTTCGTTTATTGCCAATTCAAAATCAAGATCAGTTCCTTGTAATATTTTATAACGGTTATCGTATTTTGTAAAATGTACAATTTTGAATTTCAGTAATTCGTCAAGAACCCCTGAAGGTTTTTCGATTCCTAATACATTTTTTCCATATACATTGATAAAGGCATCATCAATTTTTCCACCTTTGTGCGAGAAAATGTTTAGTAATCCTATTGTTTTTATCAGCTTAAACGCTTCATCCGTGTTTTCCGTCAGCTGTGTTTCAGCCTTTTCAAGTGAATATCTTATCGCATTCCATTGATTTAAATGAGGATTATATTTTGTAGATAAAAATGAAAAATGATAAAATATTAGATAATCATAAACACAAGCAATATTGTAGAATGGATTTGATCTGGAATCAAATTTTTTAATCCCAAGTTCATCGTCATTTTCAATAAATGAAAAGAACGATCTTTCATTTTGTGCATATTCTTGTAGCGCCAATGTTAAGATTGAAGCAGAAAGCAAGTCAAACGGAAAAATCTTTTTAGAAAAATATAGAGTATTAAAATCGCGTAGCGGAAATAGACTTGAGTCTGTGATCACATTGTGTACAACAGGTATATCTTTATTTTGCGACTTGTTGAGTTCAAACTGGTCTATCTTTTCGGAAGCCAAATAAAGAAGCTGCTCTACCGGTTCATTAAAATTAATCTCAACAAGTCTTCCTTTTACTTTATTCCACTCGTCAATTTGCGTTTTTGTAAGATCAAGCGAATATGCATTAAAGTTTTTATGCAAAACCGTAATAAACAAGACCTCTTTAGATTTGTCATTGACATACTCGGACAGTTGTTGAATAAAATACAACTCTTTTTCAGGGTTATTCTTTGCAGCAAATTCGAGAAATTTTCCAAATTCATCGACAACGATTATTAATACTCTGTTATTGATCTTCTTATAATAATTATCAATTGCGTCAATAATCTGACTTGATGAATAATTTTTATTGCTTAAAGTAAATTTTTCGGCAAACAACGAAGTTATTGATTTGTTTTCACCTACAATATTAATAAACTCAAAGTTGGCTTTGTCATTAAACAGCTTGGCTTTGTCAAAAAAATGACTTTTACCGGATAAGGATTGTTCCAGTGCAACGATAAAGGCTGATTTGCCGGTTCCATAAGCACCTACAATATTAAATGACCTGCTACCTTTTTGGTAATTTGAAGATATTTGGCCAAATATCTGACTTGCATTTGGAGTTAGAATATAATTTATCTCCTGGGCAAAATCTCTTTTAATATTAATTGAAGGTGTGTATGTTAATGTTTTCATAGTATTTCTCTAAAACTTTATACGGATCTATCTTCCCATCAAATTGTAACAACGGAACGCCGGCAGTTCGATTAAAGGAAAGAAAAGAAAAGTCTGCCAGGAACTCTTCAATCTTTTGATATATCCCTTTCCTATTCATTAAGAAAATATTGCCAACCGAATTATGATCGGAAACCAGTTCATTAAGAGAAACGCTGTTTCCAATTCGATTGTTTAACAAAATGATAGAAAGAAATATTTCCTTAGGAAGGGAGGGCCTGTCTTCGCGCTCAATCAGATAATATTTTTCCACATTCTTTTCCGGCTCTTGCTGAACAAACAGTTTAATTAAACCCAACTCCTGAAACAGTCCGGAATAATCATCTTCAATGTTTGAATTTTTTGTTTCATTTTCCGACTGCAAATAATTTCTCAGAAAAACATTGATGTCATTCTTTACCGTTTTCTCATTATAAAAATTTCCATCTTTATTTGTTGAAAGCCTTCTTAGATAATTCTGTAACGAATCCTTTGTAAATTCGTTTTTCATTTTTAAAAACTCATTAAAAACAATATTGTAAAGTGAAGCATATCCGGTTGACACCAATAAGTAATGTAATAACCATATGGTTCCGATATCTTCCAAATACGGATCGAAACCTTTATCGTCAAATATTAATTTCGCAATTTTGGTGATTTGATCATTTTCGTCAATGAGGGTCATTGACTTTAACCAAAACCGGATGGAATTAACCATATTCTTTCCTACTCCTAGCTTCACAACAGAATCCACATCGCTGAATTTATTGCCGGAAGTAAGAAAGTCATAGCCTTTTTTAGGCCAAAACTGCTTACAAATAAAGGTTTCGTGACCTGAAAATCTATAATTCTGCATATTTAGTTAATCTGATTACAATGTGTAAAAATACTTCATAAAATTGTTTCTGTTGTGGTTTTGAGCATTTTTAAGTGCAACAACATAGAAATTTTTTCAATCTATCCACACAATTTATTGTATTTATGATTTGGATTTACCTCAATGCAGGCTCTATGAAAACACAACGTCCCTTTTTATTAACTTTGATCCATGTTTTAGCCCCATAGTAATCCTGACATTATTATCAATAAAATTAGTTATCGGGGCAATTTTGGGAAAGAGAGAATATTCTACGGAATAAGAACGGAAGAGCAAGGAACAACCATTACCCTTGAAAACCACAGAATTTACTTTGTTGAAAACTTGCCTATTGCAAAAATTAATTTGAACAGTGAAAAGCAGGGAAAGTAGAATTTCCATTACCGCCCCATTAGGTTTAACATTGGCCCACTCTTTCTTAAGTTATCGCTTTCCAAAGCACATTCCTCCAATACAGTTCCCGCCAAAAAAGCAAAAGCCGAAAGCCTCGGCATTCGCATCATTTCGGAAGAGGAGTTTGAGAGGATGACTAAGACAAAGTAATTGGCATTGGGCAATCTCTGGTTTTGTATGTAAGAGAATGGTTAAGTTTCCCACAGAGTTAGGCATTATATTAACGAAAGACACAAATGTTAAAAGAAATTTTTAAAATAATATCATTTTATGACAAAGTGCGTTGGGATTCCACTTCCAATTACAATTTAATAAACTTTTACAAGACTGACCTTGATAATGATACAAAATTACTTACACATTGGTTATGTTACATTACTGACAGACAAATGGCATTTGAAAGAATTTGGGAAGTTGGTGGATTTGTATTTTCCGAACTTGTAAGTAACTTGAAAGAAAATGAAAATATAGAAATACTAAAACCAAATCAAGCAAATAGTTTTATTAATGGAAATGGGAAAAGCGGTTATACCTTTAAAAGTAAATCAAAAGTAATTAACAATTCAATTTTGCAAAAATCGTATGGCTATAAAGAGGGAGACACTGTTGAATTTACGCCAAGATATTACCCATCTGATTATTATTCTATCCTTTTCACTTTTGAAATTTTAAGTGAATACAATTTTTCATTGACAAGGTATATAGCAGACCAAATAAACAAATACAATGAAAAGGACGATTTAATTCAACGAATATTATTTTCGCTTTACCTTTTAACATATTATGGAATTGGGCAACCAAACAAAACAGATATCGCAGACTTTAGCAAAAATATTAAGAAAGCAAAGATCAGGTCTAAAAAAGTCAAAACAATATTAAGTGATAGTTTTGAAAAAGAATTTGAAAGTTTCAAAAAGGACATAATTTTCAATCAAAAAAGGGCTTGGTGTAGTTTAACCCACATTGCAGCTACAACTCTGCAATTCCTTGATTTCAAGATGAGTCATTTTTTAAAATTTCCTCAGGTAGGACTACGGATTT
>CAJXGP010000121.1 GCA_913053915.1 uncultured Ignavibacteriales bacterium
ATATCTGTAGATAGAGATCGGTCAAAATAAATCAAAGTCCCGTAGGGACGATATTAACCCGATGGATTTATATTAGGATTATTTCGACAAATCAAATTTGGCTAAAGCCCTAAGTTGTGGATTATTTAGTTCTCCGTGCTAAAGCACGGAGCTATTAAAAAATTGGATTTTGCATTATTTTTAATGAATTGCCCCGACATTTATGTCGGGGATTGAAAATCATTTTCAAGATCGGGCTTTAGCCCAACATTGAACATAAATCATAAATAATAATGGCCGGGTTAATAGTATATTCTATTATTCAACAACTTTTTGATATTGAAAAATAAAAAAAATAAATCCGATAGCACTGTTAAAAAAATCTCTGAAACCAAAAGAAATAAAAAAATTGGATTATTATTTAAATAACTTAGACAAAGAGACTTCAATCATTGGGATTTTATTAAATTCAGGCAAAGACAATATAAAAGAAAAGATTTATCCTGCCCTAAAGACAAAAACTTTAAATAAAAAAACAAAAACTTCCGAGTTGATAAATTGTATTTGGCTGATTGGTAGATTAAATCTTATAGATGGAGATATTTATAATAAAATTAAAGAAATAATTAAACAAAACAAAGATTACCAATTAGTATATTATACTTTTTTCGCGATTCAAGAAAACATCTCTGAACTTTTTTTAGATATAGTAAAAGAAAATATTTCACATAAAGATCCTTTGATTAGAAAAATGGCTATAAGGGGATTGGCAAATATCCCTTTGGCAGAAAATATTATGTTTTTAGAAAATTTGTTAATTATTGAAGAAGATGAAAAAGTTTTAAAAGAACTAACAAAAGGAATATATCGATTAAAAAATATAAATTTTAAAGTTAATAAAGGTGAAATAGTTGCGCTGGTAGGTCCTAGCGGTGGCGGTAAATCCACACTTGTAGATTTAATTCCAAGATTCTATGACCCTGTTTCCGGACAAATAATCATTGATGGTATTGATATCAGAAAAACAAAAATTTTAAGCTTAAGAAATTTAATGGGAATAGTTACACAGGAAACCTTTTTATTTAATGAAACCGTTAAAAAAAATATTGCTTACGGATTAGGGGATTATCCTGAAGAAAAAATTATTGAAGTTGCTAAAACAGCTAATGCACACGATTTTATAATCAGGCTACCTAATGGATATGACACCTTTTTAGGTGAAAGAGGATTAAAAATATCAGGCGGTCAAAGACAAAGAATTTCTATTGCAAGAGCAATTCTAAAAAATCCTCAGATTATGATCTTCGATGAAGCAACTTCCTCTTTGGATAATGAATCGGAGTTGCTCGTACAAGAAGCAATTGAAAGAATGATGTCAAATAGAACCACTATCGTTATTGCTCATAGGTTAAGTACGATAAGAAATGCTACTAAAATATTAGTCTTGGATAAAGGTAAAATAGTCCAAACCGGCAAACATGACGAATTGATAAAAGATGCGGACGGACTTTACAGAAAATTTTATGAAATGCAATTTAGAGATTGATATGAAAGCTACCGATAATCAAATTAAAATAATTGATAGACTAATCTTCATTTTCATGATAGTGTTCGTGCTAAGCCTTACAAATTCTATTTTTGTAAATCAATTGGGGTACTTTGGAGCTTTATTTTTTATTCTTTTGCGTTGGTTTTTGACCAGGGAAAATCAATTTAGAAAAACCGGACTTGAATTTGCGTTCATTTGGTTTCTCACGGCAGATTTAATTGCGGCTCTTTTTTCGGGAAATAATCCGCAAGCATATTTATATTTTTCAAAGAGAGCACTTCTAATCCCTTTAGTTTACACATCAATTATTGCTGCCGTTGATTTAAAAAGAACGAAAATATATTTTAAATTATATATCGGCGCTTCCTTAATAACAATATTAATATACCTCTTTTTTGCCTATAAGTTTTATATTTATAGTTTGTATAGCTTGGAACAATCAGGTCCGTCTATTTTCCAGTATCCTATTACTGCCGGTGAAATTACTAGTTTTACCGTATTATTTTTATTTGCATTCTTAGTTAATGAAAAGGTTACCTTACGAAATAGAATTTTATTAGCAATGGGGTTTTTATTGTCCCTACTCGCTTTGATAGCTACTTATAAGCGGACAGGATGGACAGGTGTAGGCGCAGGAATAATTTTTATTCTTATAATGAGAAAACAATGGAAAACAATAATTGTTATTTGTTTAATTGTAGTTGCACTTTTTGCCGTATCAAAAAACGAAAGTAGGTTTGAGGCTTACAATTTCGGGAATCACACATTTAAAAAAATATTCATCCTGAATACAAACGGCAGGGCTAAAAATGTTTTAATTGAAAATGATAAAGTATACGTTAGCGATTTTAACAAGGGATTGATGGTTTTTAAGGACACAACTCTAATTAAAAATATAAAACTCCCCTTACCAATAGTTTCACTCAATAAATGGACGGATGATTACTACGTTGGGTATTCTATTGAAACAAGGTTTTTCCTACTGAAAAAAACAGGTGATAATTTCTCCTTTAAGAAAGAATTTATTACTTCCGGATTAACATTATCTTTTGCTATTTCCCATAATTATTTGTATGTATTGGACAGAGACAGCGGAATTACAGTTTTTAAAAATCCTTTAAATTTATTAGATACGGTTAGATACAAATCGTTTAAAGGTTATTCACATATTAACGCAAGTTCAAATCACCTGGCACTATTCAAACCGTTAAATACAGTAACAATTATAACCCTCCGGAACGGATTGCCGACTAAACAAGTTCTTCATTATCAAGATAAATCAAAAATTTATAATATTTATTTAACCAATAATAAGTTATTCATTTCCGACAAAGAAGGGTTAAAGCTTTTTTCAACCGGAGAAAATAAACTTATTCTGCTTGATCAAAACAATTCAATTTCAAGGCTCTTTACATGGAAATATTCAAATGGTAAATTGTTTGCCGTAAATTCAGATGGGTATCTTTATGAACTAAAATACCCCGTCGAAAATAAAATAAATATACGTTTTGTGGGAAAATTAGGATCAGAACCAACCGGTATTCAGAGCAATGACGGACAATTATTCGTTACATTTGTTAAAAGAAGTAGATTATTAAGTATTTTTGATCTATATAACCAATCAAATCGAACTAGAATAGAGTTATGGACAGCAGGATTTAAAATGTTTCGCGACCATCCGATTTTCGGTGTCGGAGATATCGATCTGGGTAATTTATATAGAAAATATAAACACAATTACGACAAAGAAATTCAAGGTCACATGCATAATAATTTTATACAGGAATTAGTAACCCTAGGATTGTTCGGATTTTTGGCATTTTGCTACATGATTTTTAGAATGCTTTTTATCGATCTGAAAATTTACAGAGAAACTAGGGGTAAACCTTTCATTTCTTCTTATACATTAGGAGTATTGGGAGTAGTATGTGCTTTTATAATTTCCGGATTGACTGAATTTAATTTCGGCGATCAAGAAATTATTACTCTTATTTGGTTTACTTTCGGTTTTAATATTGCTTTATATTATTTTCATAAAAAGCAATTAAACAATGAATCGGAATAAATATTGCAAATAAGAAAGGAAGTATTAATGGGCGGGAATGAACAAAATGAAATTTATAAATTAATTGAAAGTTTTTCATCCGATATAATAAAGATGGATTTTCCTGAAATTGCCGTTATACTTGCGGCCGGGCACGGTAAAAGAATAAAATCCCAGAAATCAAAAATGCTTCATAATATTTGGGGTATACCAACTGTCGAGAGAGTTTATAATGCATGCAAAAATGGAATAAGCGAAATAAATGTAATCGTTGTAGTTGGTATCAAAGCAAAGGATGTTATACTTGCAATCGGAAAAAGAGAAAGAACTAAATTTGCTTACCAAGAAACTCAAAACGGTACTGGTCATGCTGTACAAGTGGCTCTTGAAAGATTAAAAGATGATAAGTTTGAAGGAATAGTCTATGTATTACCGGGAGATATGGGATTAATAAATTCGGAAACAATGAAACAATTCAGAGATGAATTTATTAAAACAAATAGTGATATGACGGTACTAACCGGTATTTATGAAGGCGATCCGAAAAATAATTCCTACGGAAGAATAATCCGCGTTAAAGATAAAGATCGCAAAGGCAATCCCTCCGGAAAAGATCTTGGTAAGGTTATTGAAATAATGGAATATAAAGATATTCTTTCGCTACCCGAAGATAAACCATACGAAATTGAATACAAAGATAAAATTTATTCATTTTCCAAAAATGAGTTATTGAATAACAATGAATTTAACTCCGGTGTTTATGCATTTAGGTATAAAAAATTAATTGAATTACTACACTCATTATCAAACAATAATGTTCAAAATGAAATTTATATCACCGATTTAATATCCCTGTTTAATCGAAATAATTATTCCGTAACGGCTGTTAGCCCAAAAGAACAATATGTCCTAATGGGCTTCAACAATAAGTCGGTTCTCAGAGAAATGGAAGCACTGGCTCGTAAACAAGTTTATGATAAACTAAAAGATATAATAGAAATTGATGATCCGGAAGACTTTTTTATTGATCAGAGCGTTGTCGACAAAATTATCGAAATGGATAAAAAAAATATTCCTCTGGATATTACAATCGGTAAAGGAACTTTTATAGGTAAAGGTGTAAAATTAAATTATAATTTAACTTTGGAGAAAAATGTTTTTGTAAGTGGAAATGTAATCTTCGGTAAAAATGTTTCTATCAGTCAGAATGTACATTTATCCTGTTTTTCCGATCAGACATTTGAAATAGGTGATAATGTTGAAATACTATCCGGAGATATTGTTAAGGGTAATATTATTATCGGCGAAGAAGCACGTATCGAATCAAGTGTAAATATGACCGGCAGTAATGAATATCCTTTAAGAATTGGTAAAAGAGTTCTAGTTAAAGGTACTAGTTATATTTTCGGTTCAATTATTGAAAATGATGTTCACATTGAGCATAGCGTTCTGGTCAAGAAAATAGTTGATAAATTAATTAAAAGAGACGGAACTATTCAACCAATTAAATTTTATCTCCCAATGCCTGAAGGAATTGATGCCGTTGAAAATATTGAATGATTCAGAATAATTTTACGAAGATTTGAAATAAAATAGATCCCAATTTTTGTATGAACTGCAGCACTAATATTCCGGCTTTTTAGACAGACTCACAAAAAAGGCTCTTCCTTTTTTGAAGAGCCTTATAAAACTATTTCTTTATGTATGCATTAAAAAAGTATTATACAGCCTTTAAGTTGTTCAAATGTTTAGACAATGCTGCCTTTTTACGTGAAGCATTATTTGGATGAATTCTACCTTTCGCAGCGCTTTTGTCAAGTAATGAAACCGCTTCCCTGTATGATTTTTCGGCTTCTTCCTTATCCGTGCTCGCCAGTGTCCTTTTTATTTGTGTCTTCACCTTTGACTGTGTCATTTTATTTTCTATTCTTTTTCTGTTGTTCGTGCGAATTCTTTTTTTAGCAGACTTATGATTAGCCATTCTCAAAAACCTTTTATTAGATAATTTTAGAAAGATTAACTTTTAATATAGACAATCCAATTTTTGATGTCAAATTTTAGTTTTGTAGTTTTAAAAACCGTGTTTATTTAATTTGAATTGAAAGTATGCTCTTTTGCAACTGCCTCATGACAATTAACCAATGCAGGCTTTTTTATGGAAACTCAAAACTTTTAGTTATTATTTTTTATGGTTCCGCAAATAAGAAAATATTATTCATAGTTTTCTCCAAAATAATAAATAAAGCGTATTAAAAAATTCATTTTCAAGTTTTTGAGTTGTAAATATTAATAAAAATCGAAGCTTTTTCACAAGACAAATGACTTTTTAGAGGAAACTTATAAATTCTACAATGTTGAAAGTAAATGAAATATATTATTCAATTCAGGGAGAAAGCACAAAAGCAGGATTACCGTGTGTTTTTATTAGATTGACCTACTGTAATCTAAGGTGTACTTATTGTGATACCGAATATGCATTTTATGATGGAATGGATAAGCCAATAGATGATATTCTAGTAGAAATCAATAAATATCAGTGTAATTTGGTTGAGATTACCGGTGGAGAACCTCTGGTTCAAAGCGAGAGTTTAGAATTAATGAAGAGACTTGCAGACGAAGGTTATGAAGTATTGCTTGAAACCGGAGGCAGTCTCCCAATCAAAGAAGTCGATTCGCGTGTGAAAATTATCATGGATTTGAAATGCCCTTCCAGCGGTATGCAAAAAAAGAATCTTTATGAAAATATATTTTTTATAAAACCAATGGATGAGTTAAAGTTTGTAATAGGAGACCGGGAGGATTATGACTGGAGTAAAAGTATTATTTCCAAATATAAATTGACTTATAAATGTACAATACTTTTTTTACCGGTTTTTGGAAAAATTGAACCCATAACAATTGCCGACTGGATAATGGAAGATAAATTAAATGTTAGATTTCAATTACAAATGCATAAATATATATGGCATCCGGAAAAAAGAGGTGTATAATGAAAATAGCAAAAGAGTTTAGATGGGAGATGGGGCATAG
>CAJXGP010000122.1 GCA_913053915.1 uncultured Ignavibacteriales bacterium
TTGTATGGATTTGCTTAATCTACTATTGATTTTTTACAAAAGTGACTTTTATAAAACTGGAAAAATAGATTATAAAGACTCATGAATAGAAAAAATTTGGGAAATAATAAATGAAATATATCTACATTGCCCGGAGGATTTTATGAAGTTTTCATTACAGCTTTTTATGTTTTTTATCCTTTCAACTTTACTTTCAACTGAAATCTTCGCACAAGCGGGAAAAATTGCCGGGAGAATTATTGATGCAAATTCTAAAGAACCCATTATAGGTGCCAATGTTGTTTTGATGGGTACTACCCAGGGGGCGGCTACAGATTTGGAAGGTAATTATGTTATTTTAGATGTTGCTCCTGAAATTTATACAATAAAAGTTTCAGCCATAGGATATAGAACGGAATTGCTGAAAAATGTAAGCGTTTCTATCGATTTAACTACGAGAGTTGATTTTGACTTGAAGGAAACCACCATTGAAATTAAAGCGATTGTTGTTACTGCTAAAAGACCTCTAATCCAGAAAGATTTAACCTCATCCATTGCTATTATTACTGCTCAGGAAATAAAGTCATTACCTGTTACCTCTTTTCAGAATATATTGCAGCTTCAAGCGGGTGTAGTTGACGGACATTTCCGAGGAGGACGAAGCGGCGAAGTTTCATACTTGATTGACGGCATCCCTGTTACCGATGCATATAATGGTGGAACGGTAGTAGATGTTAATAAAAATTCTATTCAAGAAATGCAGGTTGTTACAGGGACTTTCAATGCAGAATACGGGCAAGCAATGAGCGGTATTGTTAATATTGCTACTAAATCGGGCGGCAATCAAACACACGGAAGTATTACTGCTTACGAAGGCGCATATCTAACACAGCATAATACTACTTTTAACGGTTTAGAAAGGATTAATCCTTTTTCTAATTCTACAGCCAATAAAATTCATTGGTTGGAAGGAACCATCAACGGTCCGATTATTCCCGGAAAACTTACTTACTTTATCGATTTGCGTTATTATTATACGTCGGGTTACTTGATGGGAATCAGAAAGTTTAACACTTGGGATATTGCCAATACGCTGAATCCAAATTCTTATAAGTGGAAAATTCAACAAACCGGAGACCGGGCAATCGTTCCTATGGCTCCTTATTTAGAAGGATATGCTCAAGGTAAAATTACTTACAGATTTTCCCCATCTTTCCGCATTTCCTACAATTATATATTAGATAATACACGAGGTAAAGATTGGGACTTTGCTTATAAATATAATCCCGATGGAATATTAAGCAATTTTAAGAAAGGTTATTTAAATAGTTTGAAAATCACTAATATTTTAAGCAGCAAGACTTATTTTACTTTAGGCTTTTCATATTTTTTCAAAGATGAAAGGCACTACCTGGATACCACTGCATTCTCGCTTTCGGATTTATTTCAAAGAAATGATCCGTTCAACCAAAAATATGTTAACACAAGACTTCTGACACAACCGGAGAGAACGTTCTTTACAGGCGGTACCAACATGTATCACGGTGTGCGAAATACCAACACCTATGTTGCAAAATTTGATCTTACCAGCCAAGTAACTACTCATCATGAAATTAAAACCGGTCTTTTATTTGAATATTATACCCTGTTTCTACATGATATAAATTTGCACATGTCTCAAATTGATTATAATAATGATCCCGTGGTTACAGGTGATCCTTTCCTTATAAAACCGGTTGTTATCCCATCAATAGAGACTCAAGATAATCAGCGGTATGTTCATAACCCATGGCGATTTTCTTTTTATGCCCAGGATAAAATGGAATATAAATCTTTGATTGTAAATTTTGGTGTTCGTTTCGATTATTTTCATCCTAACGGTCAAGTGCTTGCCGACCCATCAGACCCTAATGTGTATCTTCCGATACGGCCACAATATCAGGATAGTGTTATTGCTCCCGGCGGAACACATCAAGAGGCAGTTGCAAAGCGCAAGAAATTTTGGTATAAAAATGCTTCCAATAAGTGGCAGTTAAGCCCTAGATTAGGTATTTCTTTTCCGATAACCGACAGAGGAATCATCCATTTTTCCTATGGGTTGTTTTTTCAAATCCCGTCTTTTGAAAGATTATATTCTAACCCCGGTTATAAATTGGCTGTAGCCGGCGGCAGTACAAATCTAGGCATAGTTGGAAATCCTAATTTAAAACCCGAACAAACAACTAGCGGTGAACTTGGTTTGCAACAGCAATTAACTGAGAGTCTTGCTCTCGATATTACAGCATATTTCAGAGATATAAGAAATCTGGCAGGCACATTGAATGAAATCGAATATGTTTTCGGAGGAACTAAAGTTTATAGCAAATATGTAAATTCAGATTTTGGGTTTGTACGTGGAATAGTTCTTTCATTAAAAAAGAGATTCAAGGGTGGGGTTTCGGCGAATTTAAATTATACTTTTCAAATTGCTAAAACTAATGCATCCGATCCTAATGCTTCCTATAATCTGAGGTCCAGCGGTGTTCAGGCGGAGACCCAGCTTATTCCAACTAATTGGGATCAAAGACACACTGTTAATATTACTTTTAGTTATGTTAACTCTGCCTCAAATTGGGGTGTAAGCGGCATTTTCAGATACGGAAGTGGAACTCCCTACACGCCATTGAGCATCGTCAATGTGGGAACTTTGATTTATAATTCACAAACGAAGCCTTCTACATACCGGTTGGATGTTCAGTTTTTCAAAGATTTCAAAATTGCTGCTTCTACTTTATCTGTATTTCTAAGAAATAATAATTTACTCGATACAAAGAATGTTACTCAAGTTTACCCAAGTTTTGGACAGCCTAATTGGTCGATTGGTGAACAAAGACAATTGGAAATTCAACAACCGGAGGTAATTTCCACTATACGGCAACGTTATATCAGACCCGATTATTATTCCGAACCAAGAAGAGTAGAATTAGGAACAACTATTTCATTTTAAAGTTGCAGGTTTAACTTATGCGTAAATATCTTATAATTTCATTGCTTTTAATAACTGCTTCGTTTGCTTTTGGACAGCACCAAAGTGATTATATTAGATGGGCTAAAACACATCGAGGTAATTCACTATATACAAGGTTCGGTTTGCTTAATGGTAATAGAGTAGCTATCACATTTACTAATGACGGTTCTATCGCCGGTACCAATCCCAATTCTGTTAGAGGAGATTGGCCGTATCCGGCAACTAGAGATGGATATATCGGTGATGTAACGCCGCTTGTCGGTATACAACTTCCAATACGCGATTACAACGGAGACGGTATACCGGACACATTGCATAATGTAACAATTGCCCCGGGTCCAAGGAATGGTCAAAGCGCTAAAGTTGATTCCACAGGACGTTTCCAAGGGTTTGCACCGGAGCCCGGATATGTGAATCCAAACCAAGATACCGTTGCTATGAGTCAAATCCCTTCAACTTGGCCTTCATTCTGGCCTAACCACCCCAATTGGATTGATTCTACCGGTAAAGCACAATGGGATGGCTACTTCGGACGTGGCGTTATTAGAGCAGATGAGGAAACATTTTTTGTAATGGATGATGCCCAGGATAATAACCCTCAAGTTAGAACGAATTATAAATTTCATAGTGATAGTACCGACTTGACACGCAATGGAATGGGCTTGGTAGTTAGTGTCCGAGGTATGCAATGGTCTCAGATCCAAGCTCAAGACGTTCTCTTTTGGATTTATGATATAACAAATATCAGTACAACAAACTATAAAAAAGTTGTTTTCGGTGAAATTGTCGGTGGTTGTGTCGGCGACGTTGGGGAGAATTACATTGATTGTAGTGATGATCTGGGCTTTTTCGATGTGAATAATAACTTAACTTATTCATGGGATAGCGACGATAAAACGGCAGACCCGCTATGGATTCCTATCAATCAAGTTTTACCGGGTGTGAGAACCAACATCGGTTATGCCGGATATGCATATCTTGAAAGTCCGGGTAACGCATTTGACGGTATTGATAATGATAATGATGCGGTTGATCCTAATAGCCCTGTTTTTCAGAATAGTGATTTTCAGTTTAGCTCTTCTCAAAATGCTTATGTCTCATCCCGTACATTACATCGCAACAATGTGGGCCCTAATTCAAATTGGCCCGACAATAAAATTGTTTTAATTAATCCCACTACTTATAAAAGAACGGTTGTTGATCTTGATACTTTATTAAAAAGCTCGACCGATACCGTTGTTGTATATTCACTCGGGCATCCATTTAAGATATATGACGGTGAAACTCTTACCGAAATAGTTAATAACGGTCTAGACGATAATTTAAACGGAATTATTGACGAAAATCGTGAAATCCATTATAAAAGAGTTTCCAAAGACGCTCAGGGAAATATTATAAAAGAAGATATCAGACCGTTAGCTTATCGAAATTATTTTACCGGAGCAGGCTTGCAGAATACTCTTATAGATGAAAGTATGGACAGTGGTCCCGGTCATGTCGTAACCGGTTGGGTTCCCAACTATAAACTACAACCTAACCCGATTACAGATAAATATCCCGGTATAATAAAAACACATTGGTCAGGTGATGAAAATGGTAATTGGAATCGTTTGAAGGATGATGTTGGAGCAGATGGAATCCCTGATACTCACGATCGAGGTGAAGGAGACGGAATTCCTACAGAAGGCGAACCTAATTTTGATAAAACCGATGTAGTTGAATCTGATCAGATCGGGTTAACGAGTTTTAATTTCTTTAATCAAACTCAGTCGCCGCCGATGAATAACAATGAAATTCTCTGGAATAGAATGAAACCGGGTTTTTTTGATGTTATACCGCAATTACCGCTAGACGGTGATTTTATTTATGCTTCTGGTTATTTTCCGTTACTTGTCGATCATTCAGAGCGGTTTTCTTTGGCTCTTGTATTTGGTGCCGATAGCGCCGATATTTTTAAGAATAAACAAATTGCTCAAAAAATCTATAACGCCAATTATAATTTTCTAAAGCCACCGCCGAAACCTCATTTAACAGCGGTGCCGGGTGATAAACAGGTTACTTTAATTTGGACCAGCAACGCCGAAAATTTTACATCTTTTGAAGGTTATAAAATTTACCGTTCTACCGATCCGGGATTTACCGAGGGCGACGGGCAACCAATTGCTACCTTCGATGTTAAAGATAGTATCATGGGATATTTTGTCCCTGCCACTAAGGACTTAGCTGCATTGCCTAGGTTTTATTTAGGAAGCAATTCCGGTTTAGTGCACAAATTTGTAGATAGAAACCTTCAGAACGGACAAAGGTATTTTTACGCTGTAACTGCTTATACATCCGGAGATCCTATTAATAATTTCTATCCTGCAGAAGACCCTAAATTTATTACGATCAACGGTAACGGTTCTGTGCGTACTGATGTGAATACGGCTGTAGTAACTCCTCGCTCTTCTGTTGCCGGTTATGTTGGACCGAAGGCGCCTAGCCTGTTAGGGCATGTTCCGGGTACGGTTCCTTACGGCACCGGTAAAGTTTATCTTCATGTTGTTAATCCTAATGCCGTTAAAAATAAAACTTATCGCGTTATGTTTACAAGTAAGATTAAAAACTTTGTCCCTGTTACAACGTCATATGGGGTAATGGATTATTCTAATCCTAGTTTACCCGATACAATATTAAAAGTACCTATTTCAAAGAATATGCCTCAACAGGAACAGGACAAAAACTTGTTTGACGGAGTCTATTTATCTGTTGAAAATGATTGGGTCGCTAAATACGATACAGCCGCTTCGGGGTGGAATAGAAAACACTCCAAGAAGGATTATATTATTGCGTTTAACACTTTTTCCATGGGAGAAGTAAAGGAAAAGGGAGTTGGATATCCTAATGATTATAACGTGGTATTCGATCAAAGTCCGACATCGAAAGATACTTCTACAGCTTATAACGTAACTTTGGTTGATATTCACGGTAATGTAACAGGTACATATTTAATACCTCAATTTCAAACAAACTTTAGGATTTACAATGCAGTTTCCGGTAAACAGGCTTTGTATGCTTATCTTCCAGGTAAAATACCAAATACATTTTCTTTCTTGTCAAGAATAATTTTTCTGCAAAAGACTAAAACAAATACCGGTAAAGACACTACAATAATTACTTGGTTACTTCAAGTTTTGGGAAATGATACAACGAATTATCATCCTACCGCAGGCGATACCTTAAAGATTAGAGTAAGCAAACCATTTACAAGTCAGGATGAACTTCAGATTACTACAAAAAGCGCAAGTGTTAATAATAATTTAGCCTCTTCACAGTTAGATCGAATACGGGTTGTACCGAATCCTTATATTGCAACAACATCGCAAGAACCACCCTTGCCGCCTTTAATTACCAGTGGAAGAGGTGAAAGAAAAATTGCGTTCATTCATTTACCTAAAAATTCTACAATTTATATTTATACTGTAAGAGGTGAGTTGATTCGGAAACTTGAAATGCCTTCAAATCAGAGTATTAATGATGGTACAATTAATTGGGATCTGCGAACTCAAGATAATCTTGATGTCGCTTATGGAGTATATTTCTACTTGATTGATGC
>CAJXGP010000123.1 GCA_913053915.1 uncultured Ignavibacteriales bacterium
GGAAGATGTAAGAGTCCACGATGTCCACCGCCAGATTTGCTTTTTTCTGATCAGGAATTGTCTTTGCGAGACTTCGTAATTCAAGAACAAGTGTACCTGCCCCTTCACCCATCACAAAACCGTTTCGATCTTTATCAAATGGACGAGAAGCTTCAAGATATCGATCATTCCAACGAGATAGAGCTTTCATTGCATTAAAGCCGGCAACAGCCATCTCAGTAATAGCGGCTTCCGACCCACCACAAATCATCAGATCTGCGCTACCCCTTTGAATTAGAATAAACGCATCGGCAATAGCATGAGAAGACGTTGAACAAGCTGATGCAGTAGCATAATTTGGGCCCTTAAAACCAAATTTGATTGAAATTTGCCCCGCAGCCATATCCGGAATCATCATAGTTATAAAAAAAGGACTAATAGAATGGAGATTCTTTTTCGATTCATAATATTGCCAGTGCTGTTTTTGAAGCGTTAACATTCCACCGATACCGCTTCCAAAAATTACGCCAATTCTATTTCTGTCCAAGTTATTTTGGTTTAACCCTGCATCATTAACAGCCATATCCGCAGTAACGAGCGCATATTGTGAAAACGGATCCAATCTTCTGATACTTCTCTTATCCAGATAATTTTCCGGATCGAAACCTTTTACCTCGGCAGCGAATCGAGTTTCAAAATTCGAAGCGTCAAATTTAGTGATCGGAGCAACACCATTTTTCCCCGCTAATATTCCAATCCAATATTCTTGCACTCCTATAGCTATTGGTGTAATTGCGCCTACTCCGGTCACAACTACCCTTCGTTTTTCCATATAATTCTCCTGATTTTAAATATTAATCGGTAAGCAGTTGACGAAATCAAAGTAAGATAAACAGTATTAATTTATCATAAAAGATAGTCGGAAAATTATAATTTTTCGACTATACAAATACTACTAACTTAATTTTTCTTTCAAATATTTAATTGCGTCACCCACAGTGCTGATTTTTTCAGCATCGTCATCAGGAATTGAAACATTAAAAGCGCTTTCAAAACCCATCACCAATTCAACTATATCCAGTGAATCAGCGCCTAAATCATTAGTAAAAGAAGCTTCAGGTGTAATTTGAGATTCTTCAACACCAAGTTTATCAATAATAATCTCTTTTACTTTAGCCTCAACATCCATTTTATTTCTCCTATAATATTATGTATTTGATTAATGAAAGTTATTCTTATTTAATTAATAATCATAAAAATTTTGATCTAATAATTCCGAATTACATTACCATACCTCCGTCTACGTGAATCACTTGTCCGGTAATATAATTCGCATTTTCAGAAACCAAAAAAGAAACAACACGTGCTATATCCTCCGGTTGTCCGATTTTTTTAAGAGGTATTTGATTAATTATTGCTTCTTTTTGTTTTTCGTTTAATTTTCTTGTCATATCAGTTATAACAAAACCCGGTGCAATAGCATTTACAGTAATGTCTCTAGATGCTAATTCTTTTGCAATAGCTTTGGTAAAACCGATTATTCCTGCCTTTGATGCTACGTAATTAGCTTGACCGGGATTGCCGGTAATTGCAACCACAGACGATATATTAACTATTCGTCCGTATCGCTGTCCCACCATCGGTTTAACAGATGATTTTGTAAAATTAAATACACTTTTAAGGTTTGCCGTAATTACATCGTCAAAGTCGTTCTCACTCATTCTTAAAAGCAGATTATCTTTAGAAATTCCTGCATTATTCACTAAGATATCTAAACCTCCGAAACTTTCCAAAGCATAATTTACGGTTTTTTCCGCCTCCGATAATTTAGAGGCATCCGATTGAAGAGCTCTAATTTTTGTTCCAAATTTTTTGGATTCCGATTCAACGTTTTGGGCTGCTTCCACAGAAGAAAAATAAGTAAATAATACATCACAACCTTGAGAAGCAAGTTCGATAACTATTGCTTTTCCGATTCCCCTACTACCGCCGGTTACGATAGCTTTTTTACCTTTTAAATTCATATTGTTTTATTAGTACTTATTGAATCCAAATATTTCATTCTGTAATTTTCAAGTTTAGAAAAACCCTTATCGCCCAAAAAATATTTTAACTCTTCTTTACAAGCTTCATAAATAGTTAAATTCTTCTGAGGATTTTTATTACATGTTTTCAATCTGTCAATATGCTCATCATCGATAGTCAGGGCATTTTCATAAATAGTTAAAGGAAATAATATACAATAAATTGGTTTATATTTCCACTGATGCTCACCTTCTGAAATAGCTAATTTCTGTAATGTACAAAGACCATCTTTATCTAAAAATGAACATTTACCATTAATCACTTCCGTACCGACAGCAACACCCGAATCAAAATCTTCATCATCTTCCGGCGGTTCAAACCATTTGGATTTATCAGTATCTTGAGAGTCATCCATCAAATTAATAATTTTTTTCGATATATTTAAAATTAAGTCGTGCTCTTTCAAGTCGGTATATACACCATAATTACAACATTCGCCTGTGCAATTGCAATGGAATTTGAAAGTGAATATTTTAGGGTCAATTTTTAGTCCATTAACTTCCATAGTAAAATTTTTATTCATTATAAATACTTCTCTGCATCCGAATATTTGCTAATTCCAAAACATTTTACATCGGGATTTATCCGCTTTACCAAACCTTGCAGAACGTTACCGGGACCAATTTCATAGAATTCAGTATAGCCATCATTAATCATATTCCTGACGGTTGCATCCCATTTTACAGGTGAAGTAACCTGTTCGCATAGTAATTTCTTAATTTCGTCTTTCTTAATTACAGGAAGCGCCGATACATTAGCATAGACAGGAAATCTGGCATCAAAGATATAAGAATTATCAAGTACCTCCTTTAATTTATCCTTTGCCGGTTGCATTAATGGTGAATGAAATGCACCGCTCACTACTAATTCCTTAACCAACTTGGCTCCTTTAGATTTACAAATTTCCATTGTTTTTTTTACACCCATAACCGAACCGGAAATAACAATTTGATTAGGAGAATTAAAATTTGCACTTTGAACAATACCAATATCGGAGGCTTCATTACAGCACTTTTCAACAATCTCAGGAGAAAGTCCGATAATTGCAGCCATCGTACCCGGGTTATCGATCCCGGCTTGCTGCATAGCCTTACCTCTTTGGCTAACAATTTTTACAGCATCAAAAAATTGAATTGCGCCTGCGGCAACTAATGCAGAATATTCGCCCAATGAATGCCCTATGATACCGGTTAAAACAACACTATGCAGAAATATAGCCGGTTGTGTAAATTCAGTTCGTTTTAGTCGTTCTTCCGGCCCGTGAAACATTATATAAGAAAGATTAATTCCCAATGCATCATCTGCAGTTTGAATCATTTCTTTTGCTTCAACAGAATTATCAAAGAGATCGTTTGCCATTCCTACAAATTGTGAACCTTGACCGGGAAATAAAAAAGCTTTTTTTGACATTGCTTACAAAATTTTTATTACTATGATGATAATTTAATCCATTGCCCAAACAACATAGATAGCACCCCAAGTATATCCTGCGCCAAAAGCAGATAATATTAACTTATCTCCTTTCTTGATTTTTCCTTCACGATAATATTCCACTAGGCAAGAAGGAATAGTTGCAGCAGTAGTGTTTCCGTATTTATCAATATTTATCATTATTTTATTACGATCGATCCCCATTCTTCTGGCAGTTGCATCAATGATTCTTAAATTTGCCTGATGAGGAACTAAATATGCGATATCATCCGGGGTGAGATTATTTTTTTGCATTATTTCATAAGAGATGTCTGCCATCCCTTTAACAGCACCCTTAAACACCGCTTTACCGTCTTGATATATGTAATGCATTTTTTTGTCAACAGTTTCATAAGAAGATGGATTTAAACTACCGCCACCTAGCATACATAAAGAATCTTTCCCGGACCCATTGATTTTTAATAAAGAATCTTGCAAACCATAATTTTTATTTTCCGAAGGTTCAAGCAACACAGCCGCTCCGGCATCTCCGAATAAAATACAATTATTTCTATCGGTATAATCCACAATAGAACTCATTTTATCCGCTCCAATAACCATAACTTTGTTATAACGTCCGCTCTCAATTAGTAAGCAACCGGTCTGAAAAGCGAACAGAAATCCCGAACATGCTGCAGACAGATCGAACCCCCAAGCATTTTTTGCACCAAACATGCCGTTGCAGGAAAGAACATGTCCGGTGTTACAGTAGCAACTATAATTACATCAATTTCCTCTGCACTTATTCCTTTCAAATCTAATAAATTTTGTGCAGCTTTTGCAGCCAGATCACTAGTGGCGCCGTTTTCTAAAATCCTTCTTTCTCTGATACCTGTTCTCGTTCTAATCCATTCATCAGTCGTATCCACAATTCTTTCAAAATAAGCATTATCAAGTACCTTATCGGGAACATACATCCCCAACCCCGTAATAATTGCACTATGTTTTTTATTATCCATCTTTAACCTATTTTAGACTACAGTTTGATTGTCTTTTAGAGAATTCTCAATTTTTTGTATAAGTTTTTTCTTAAACATTTCATTAGCACGCAGAACCAT
This sequence comes from uncultured Ignavibacteriales bacterium, assembly GCA_913053915.1. The sequence goes on from CAJXGP010000123.1 coordinate 4,593, forward strand.
ATTCTTAATTGCTTTAGGAGTACTTGAACCGTGTCCGATTATATTTATCCCGTTAACACCCAGCAAAGGCACACCCCCATATTCCTGATAATCAAAATCTTTTAAAATATTCCGTAATGTTTTTCGAACAAGAGCAATCTTGATTTTATTCAACAAGCTTTGATTTGCGGCTTCGGAAAATTTAAATTTTAAGAAATTTAAGACTCCTTCACCAAATTTCAGAATGATATTTCCTACAAAGCCATCGCAAATTACAACATTAACATTTCCACTAAGGATATCGCGCCCCTCAACATTCCCAATAAAATTAAGCTTGGTTTTTTTCAATAGATTAAAGGCAGCTATTGATACTTCATTCCCTTTATTCTCTTCCTCACCCATACTTAAAATACCAACCGAAGGATTAATAATTCCGCCTATTTCTTTAGCATAAATGCTTCCCATAATTGAATATTCCACAAAATGTTGAGGGCGTGCATCTTTACCGGCTCCTATGTCAAATAAATAACAAGTTCCGTTTATATTCGGCATTGCCACCCCTATAGTAGGACGACCTACGCCGGGAATTCGACCCATAATAAGAGTAGAGGCAGCCATTACAGCACCGGTATTACCTGCACTAACGAAAGCATCCGCTTTATTACTTTTCACAAGATTAGCACCAACCACAATCGATGAATTCGGTTTAAACTTTAAAGAAGTGGTCGGTGAGTCATTCATTCCGATTACTTCATCTGCATGAATTATGTTGTTCTTATCAAAAGGAAGATTGTTTGATAAAATTACTTTTCCAATTTCATCTTCCTTTCCAACTAAAAATAATTCAAATTCATCAGATTCGATGGATGCCTGAATAGCGCCTAAAACGATGTTTTGGGGGGCAAAATCACCTCCCATTGCATCAACAACTATTCTGCATTTTGAATTGTTCAATTCAGAAGTGTGCATTAAAAGGATTTTTATTATACATTAACTTTTAGGTAAAAACATTAAACGCCCATTATAGTATCCGCAACTTGGACATGCCCGATGAGATAACTTTAATTCACCGCAATTTGAACATGCGCCAAGAGTTGGAGCCGAAGCTTTATAATGAGTTCTTCTTTTATCTCTTCTACTTTTTGATATTTTTCGTTTTGGATTTGGCATCTTATTTCCGTCTTTTAATTAATTGTTTAACTTTTTTCTTAATTCTTCCAAAGGGAACCATCTGTAATCCGCTTCATCTGTTTCACAATCACATTCACCGTTGTTTAAGTCTTTTCCACATTTAATGCATAAACCTTTGCAATTTTCTTTACACAATTTTTTCATCGGAACCGATAAAAGAGCATAATCCTTTAAATCATTTAAAGTATCAATTTTATCCGCATTAGGAGGTAAGTATATTACATCAGAATTCTCATTCACTCCCTTTTTGCCGCCTAAAAAATACACTGATTGATATGTACTGTGAATTACTGTATTATAACTTGCAGCACATCTATCACATTCAAAATGAGCATTTAGTTTGAGTTCCACACATAGAATAATTTGGTTGTAAATTTTTGATAATTCAAATTTTACCTGAAAATTTCCAAAGAACGATTCACCTAAATTAATTTCACTAACCGGTTCATCAAAATTAAATACATGAATACCATCACTTATATTTGATATATTAATTTTCATGAAATTTTCTCAAAAACAAGCTAAAATATAGATATACTTACTATCATAGTCAATATTATATAATTGTATTCGCGCTGCCTTTTTTCATGAAAGTGTACTATTTTTAAAAAGATACAATCTATAAAATTTTTTGAATTAGTCTTCCTCGGCATAATTTAAATTTTATTCCGCCTTCATTTAAGCCTGCCGTATTAGTATCTTATCAGTAATATTCGTGTTATTTTCGGCAGAAAATATTGATTTGTAATTGGTTTAATATTTTATAAGAATGATCGTATGA
>CAJXGP010000124.1 GCA_913053915.1 uncultured Ignavibacteriales bacterium
CACCTCGTTCCCAAACTCCAGTTTGGGAACGAGGTGGACGAGGTGGGTGTCATAGAAGAAAGAGACAAACAAACAAACCTGTTATGTGAAGGTGGAAAAACATCCCCAACACACGTTCTACCTTTTAAGACTTTAACAGATTTATATAAAAATTACAACAACCCCGGATATCTTCCTAATTTATATAATAGGACGATTAGTAATACAGTTTTTCTCGCCGGTGGTACGGATAACTATAGGCTATTTCGTAAAACTACAACTATTGGCGTAAAAGGCGATTTAGTTGCTCAACTTTTTACCAATCATGAATTCAAATTAGGCTTTGAGTTAAGGAAAAATAAGTTATCTTTTGAAGGATACTCTGTAGAAGTCGGAAAACTTACTTCTAACGGGTTCTATACCACTAACCTGACAAATAACGATTTACTTTATGACTCTGCTCTAACTCTTATCAGACGTATTCCGGTAAGCCCGGCTTTATATACCAGTTTTATAAGAAGGCCTACTCAATTTGCGGCATATATACAAGATAAAATGGAATTGGCTTCCGCTTTTATTTTGAATATCGGTGTTAGATACGAATTCTTTGATCCTGATGCATATTATAATGATAATTTATCTAAGAACTTAACCGATTCTTTATCGGGATTTATGAATGCTTATCTTGTTAAAGTGAAACCTAAACAAACTATCGCTCCAAGGATTAGTGTATCTTATCCTATTACCGATAGGAGTGTTATAAGATTTTCATACGGGCATTTTTATCAAATGGGATCATTGGGTATTATATACGGAAATCCGAATTTTTTCGTACAAAATGTGGGAATAACACCTACTTTTGGAAATCCCAATGTCAATCCTCAAAAATCCGTTCAATATGAAATCGGTTGGCAGCAGCAGCTTTCCGATAATTCTAGATTTGATTTAACCGGATTTTATAAAGATGTGAGAGATTATATTTATACCGAAACAATTTATACTACACAGGGAAGACAATTCAATACTTTAACTAATCTGGCATATTCCAGTGTTAGAGGAATTACATTTTCATTCTTAAAAAGAAGATCGCCGGGAAGTATGTTCTCTGCAAGTTTGAATTATACTTTTTCCGTCGCAGAAGGAAATAGAACATATCCTGCGAGTGAAATTTTCTTTAGTGAAAAGTCAGGAGAACAATCCGAAACTTATTTAGTACCACTCTCTTTTGATCGATCACAAGTAATAAACGGCACATTTGCATTGAATCAACCAAATGATTGGACTTTGGGAGTAATTTATAATTTTCAAACCGGAACTCCATATACTCCTCAATTACCACCAGCCTATACAAATGTTAGATATAAACAAAATTCGGCAAGACAACAAACTCAATGGAACGTAAACCTAAAGTTTGAAAAATACTTTAAGATCGCTGCTTTCAAATATTCTGTTTTTATTCAGGTTAATAACTTATTTGATACTCAAAACGAATTATATGTATATCCCAGTTCCGGTAGAGCTCTCACTAATATTAAGCGAACTCAAGACAGAAGTCAATTTAGCGATATAATTCGTAGAATGCAGAGAGGTGATCAGGGACTTTTCAGTATAAATCAAATTAATGATTATTATTCTCAGAGGCCTGAGAGAGTAAGCAGACCTCGTGAAGTTCGTTTAGGATTTACAATTTTGTTTAATTAAGTTAAGATTTAAAGGAATCATATAATGAAGAATAAGTTTTTACTGTTTTCATTTCTCATTTTTATCGCTTTATCAACAACCGGTTTTTCTCAGCAGAATGGTCTCGATACAGTTAATATAAAAGGGTTGACTCATGATGATATGGTGCGTTTGTTCGGTAACCTTTTTAAACCGAATTTAACTTTCAAAGTTGATGGCGATCAAAGGGCAATAAAATCTGTTATAATTAGCGGGAACAAAATTACAACCATTCTCTATAACTACGGTTCGATTTGCAAACCTAATACGCTTGGCAATATTGCAGATCTGGTTTGGCACGGATTAGGTTATGGATTTGAATTTGGACCTTTGGCGCTTGGCGAAGTAACAACCCGGTACGCCGACGGAAGAGTTGATACCTTCTACATCGATGATAATTCGCAAATCTTACCGACACAAGGTACTTATTCTCCCGACGGAACTCAAAAATGGGGATGGTTACCTAAAGACGGGTATGCAGATCCGAATCAACCTTACATTGCCACTTTGACGGCACAAGATTTAAACGGTGATGGAAAACCTGACTCTTGGCCGAAAAGATGGTACAATGCAAGACTCGGGAAATATCTTTGGCCGGCGTTTCTAGGTGATCAGTCTACAGCGCCGGATCAAGAAGCATATTATGTTATGGATGATTTTTCAAATCAGCAGTTTGATTATTATCCTTTTCCGGGTGATTCATCAAAACGAGGAATGGGACTGGATGCCGCGGTGAGGATTTTTCAGTATAATAATCCTTTGGCGCAAAATATTTTATTCGCGGTTTATCGAATAACAAATGTAAGTAAAAAAAACTTGCCGAAAATATATTTCGGCATGCACGGTGATCCCCACATTGGAGGATATGCGGATTATAGCGATGACGATGCGTTTTTTATTCCGCCAAAAGGTCCATTGGCCGATCCCTATCCACAAAGAGCTAGAAGTATGGTTTATGCTTGGGATAATGATTTCAAGGGTATGGGTGGAATTAGACCTGGTTTTTTCGGATGGAAATTTCTTGAATCTCCTACTAATTCAACGGATGGAATTGATAATGATGATGATGGAATAATAGATGAAAGTCCATATAATTCTGCCGGCACATATATCAACGGTGTAAATATGCCTGTAACCACCGGCGTTGCAAATGTTAAAAAATACACTGCTATGTATGGACCTCCGCATGCCAGATGGTCTGGAGATGAAAATGGTAATTGGAACCCGACTAAGGATGATGTTGGAATTGATGGGATTGGACCTAAATCTCCAAATTATCCCGGACCTGATTACGGTGAGGGAGATGGAAAACCTTCTCAAGCTTGGTACAAAGATGTAAACGGAAATAATAAATATGATATCGGAGAACCTATATCTAACGAAAAATTGCCGGGGTATTTATGGGCCGGTTCCGAGCCGAATTTTGGTATGCGGGATGTAAACGAATCCGATATGATAGGGCTAACAGCTTTTCACGCTGCTCAGTATACAAATAGTTTGCCTAATGTAACTAAAAATTATGCCTTGATGTGGGAATGGGCTAGTTCAGATAGTATTAACCCCAACCAAACTTTATTAAGAGAACCCGGGGATAATATCTTTAACTTCGATACAGGTCCTATGGATCTAACAGTAGATCAAGCTCAGAGATTTTCAATGGCGGTTTTATTTGGTAATACTTTAGATGATATCATTTTAAGTGCTCAAACTGCTCAAAGAATCTTGGAAGCCTCTTATAGATTTTCGAAACCCCCGGACAAACCACATTTAACGGCGGTTCCGGGAAATGGAAGGGTAACTTTATATTGGGGTACAATTGCCGAACAATCAGTCGATCCTTTTACGGCGGCAAAAGATTTTGAAGGTTATAAACTTTATCGTAGCAGGGACTATACTTTCAGCAATGTATATACAATAACTGATGCTAACGGCGTACCTTTCCTTGGGCAAGCTTTATTAGATCAAAATACCGGTAAAAGAGCTCAATGGGATCGTATTGATTCATTATCAGGTTTCTTCCCTATTGATTATACCGGTCATGGCGTAAAATATTATCTTGGAAGTAATACAGGTTTAGTCCATCAATTTGTTGATTCTACAGTCGAAAACGGTATTACTTATTATTATGCTCTAGTTTCCTACGATGGAGGTTCGATTAAGTTTGGAATTCCTCCTTCAGAGTCTCAAGCAGTAATTAAAAAAAATCCTATTACAGGTAAACTGGAGTTTGATGTTAATACTACTGAAGCAACGCCGGGTCCTCTGGCATCAGGTATGCAAGATGCAGACGCAGGAATTAGCGGAACACCTACACAAATTATTGGAAATTCAACCGGCTCTATTAAAATAAAAGTGTTAAATGATCTTGCCGTCTATAAGAAATTATATAAAATTCAGTTTGACGATAAAGCCCATTTTAGTGTTGTAGATTCAACCGGTATGAACGACAAAATTGTTTCGAAGGATACTTTTTTTGTTAAATTGCAACGGAAAAATATCGAAAAATCAAGTTTTAAACTATATGATTCAGGCGGTAATTTAGTTGATCCTTCTAAATATGTATTAAACTTCCAATTTGGTAGAATACGTGGTTCGTCTAAGGGAAATTTACCGCTAGGTGAGGTATTTAAAGCCGATTATAGATATTATCCGGTTTATAAGAGTGATCTAATTAATAATCAAGATGCAAATAATACTTTTGACGGAATGAGGATATTTGTTAAAAATGATCCGCTAAGTGTTGATTATAAAAACTCAGGTTTTATTAACGACAATAAAGTGAATTTAAGCGATTCTATTAAATATCCTCCGAGCGTCGGTTATCCAAAAGTTCTTTATAGAGCCGACTGGGAGATTAGGTGGCTCGGTTTTGATACAACCGCCGGCGGTCAATGGGCACATCCCGGCGATACTGCAATGGCAAGCCTCGGCGGTAACGTTGTTATGCCTTTTAGAATTTGGAATGTTACGGAAAATGTTCCGGCCGATTATATAATTAAGGTTGCGAAAAGGGTTAAGTCTTTAAGAAGATGGAAATTGGGTGAAAATATCATTTTAAGACCTCAAAATGCGAAAGGCGCAACAACTAGTTATGAAGTTGAATTTAATATGCCTAAAGATACTACTGTGACGCCTGTTTTTCCAAAAGCAGGTGATATATATGCTGTTAAAACATTGAAACCTTTCCAAAAAGGAGATACTTATACTTTCGAAAGTATTCCGGCTCAATTTAAGGCTAGTGTCGCTAAAAACGGATTGGATAATGTTTATGTGGTTCCAAATCCTTATGTGGCATTTAGCCCAGCAGAAAATCCGGGAAGAGATCCTCAATCCAGAGGCGTAAGAGTTGTTGAATTTAGAAATTTACCTCCGAAATGTACAATAAGAATTTACACTATCTTAGGCGAATTAGTTAAAACCATAGAAAAGGATGATAATACCAGCATGGCTTCATGGAACTTATTGAGCTATGAAGGACAAAGAATTGCCTATGGTGTATACATCTATCAAATTGACGCTCCGGGTGTCGGTCAAAAAATAGGCAGGCTGGCTGTTATAAAATAATTTTTGCTGTCCCGGTTCTGATTTATAGGAACCGGGAAATTCTTCGAGAAACAAAACTTATAGGAATTCATTATTATGAAAAAAAATATACTTTATCTTTTAATTGTTTTTTTTTCGATATTTCTTACTCGGAATATTTATTCTCAACGAGAAAGTAGTACATCTATGGTCGGTACAACTGCTGCGCAGTTCTTAAAAATAGGAGCCGGCGCCAGAGCTATAGCTATGGGGGGGGCTTATACAGCTATTAGCAATGATATCTATGCCGTTTATTATAATCCGGGAGGACTGGCAATGGCTGCCGATCCAACACAAATAACATTCGATCATGCTAACTGGCTAGCCGATATAAGCTATGATTTTGCCGCTGCATCTATAAACGTTCCTGGATTAGGAGTGTTGTTTGCAAGTCTTACATCATTAACTACCCCTCAAGATAAAGTTAGAACATTTGAATTTCCCCACGGTGACGGAAGATATTGGAATGCCAGTTCTTTAGCGATTGGAGTTGGATTTTCCAGAGCATTAACCGATAAATTTTCAATCGGGCTGCAGTTTAAATATGTTAGAGATGCTATTTGGAATATGAGTGCAAACGGTTTTGCAATTGATGTCGGTACATATTACATAACACCCTTCAATAATTTGGTGATAGGTGCAAGTATATCTAATTTTGGGTCAAAAATGAAGTTAAGTGGAAGAGAATTACTTTTTAATTATGATCCGAACGGTAATCCAAATACAGGTCCGAATAATGTACTCTCTCAATATTATATGGATTCTTATGATATGCCTCTAACCTTTAGAATCGGTTTGGGAATGAATTTAGTAAAATCTCGATATATTCGTGTGACTGGAGATATCGATGCAATTCATCCAAACGATAATACTGAATATATGAATAGCGGATTGGAATTTGCATTCAATGAAATGTTTTTTATAAGAGCCGGTTATAAAACCTTGTTTATGAGAAATTCTGTAGGTGGCTTAACCTTAGGTGCCGGTATTAATTATAAATTTAATAAAAATTTAACATTTACTTTGAATTATGCTTGGGCTAATTACGGAAGATTAAATAGTGTCCAGTTCATGGATATTGGGTTGATGTTATAAAGTTTTAAAAATTGTTTGGATAAAAATACTTAACAAGGCTCTCTCAAAAGTGTGAAAGGGGAGTAAAGAATTTAATTTGAACTGTAACAAAATATAATGTTTTGAATCCTGATTATCTAA
>CAJXGP010000125.1 GCA_913053915.1 uncultured Ignavibacteriales bacterium
CCTAAATAACAGTTATTTATTCTGGTATTATATACAAGTTATTCTATCCCATTCTCTAAAGTTATTATTTCGCTCCAGGATTACGACATTTTATTAACAAACTAAATCCGTGAATATACCGTTTTTGAATCGTGTCAAACTATGTGCCAGGAGTTCTGAAATTAAATTCGTTTAAAAATCGAATAAAATACTTTATTATATAAACGAATCAACTTTAAAATTTAAAATGATTTTCTCACTAAAACAGGAATCAATTATAAATTTACAAGCTATTAGATTCCCGCTTTTGATTAAGTGAAGACAAATTTTTTCCGGTACAAACTTTTATACAGTTGACTCAAGATTTATATTTCAAACTTAATTCCTTGTGCCAATGGTAATTTGGTACCATAGTTAATAGTATTTGTTTGCCTTTTCATATATGATTTCCATGCATCCGAACCGGATTCGCGTCCTCCTCCGGTTTCCTTCTCGCCACCAAATGCACCGCCTATCTCAGCACCGGAAGTACCAATATTCACATTAGCAATGCCGCAATCCGAGCCTTCAGCCGATAAAAACTTTTCAACCTCACGTAAGTCATTAGAAAATATTGCAGAGGATAATCCTTGTACTACACCGTTTTGCAGTTCGATAGCATTTTCAACTCCACCGGAATATTTAATTAAATAAAGAACAGGTGCAAAAGTTTCTTCTTGAACTATTTTATAATGATTTTCAACTTCTGCTATTGCAGGAACTACAAACGTTCCTGATTCATATTTTTCACCCGAAAGAGCTTCTCCGCCAAATATAACTTTACCTCCTTCTTGTTTAACTCTTTCCAACGCATCGGTAAACATTTTGACTGCTTCTTTATCAATCAACGGGCCAACATGATTACTTTCATCAAGTGGATCGCCAATTTTTAATCCTTTATATGCATTGATTAATGATTCTTTTACCTTATCGTAAATTGTTTCATGAATAATTAATCTTCTAGTTGTCGTACAGCGTTGACCGGCTGTTCCAACAGCGCCGAATACTATCGCTGGCATTGCCATTTTTAAATCTGCGCCGGGAGTTATAATGATTGCATTGTTCCCACCCAACTCAAGAATCGATTTACCGAATCGTCCCGCAACTACTTCTGCTGCGTGTTTTCCGACTGCTATTGAACCGGTAATAGAAATTAAAGGCACCCGGTTATCATTTAATAATTTCTCTCCTATGGTCGAACCTTTTCCGATAATTAATGAAAATATCCCTTCCGGAAGGTTGTTCTCTTTTACAACCTCAGATACAATTTTCTGAGTAGCAATAGCAGAAAGAGGAACTTTTGAAGAAGGTTTCCAAACATTTACATTCCCGCAAACCGCCGATATCATTGTGTTCCACGAATAAACTGCTACGGGAAAATTAAATGCGGAAATTGTTCCTACTATACCAAGAGGATGATACTGGTCATACATTCGATGATTTGGTCTTTCGGAAGCCATAGTAAAACCATATAACTGTCTTGATTGCCCCACCGCAAAATCACATATATCTATCATTTCTTGGACTTCGCCAAAGCCTTCTTGCAACGATTTACCCATTTCATAAGAAACCAATTTTCCAAGAGGCTCTTTTAATTCGCGTAATTTATCTCCAAACTGACGTACAATTTCTCCTCTTTTTGGCGCAGGGACTTTCCTCCAATATTTAAAAGACTCTGCTGCAAGTTCCATAATCTTATTATAATCATTTTCAGAAGCTCGATAAACCGAAGCAATATATTTTCCATCCGTAGGTGAATATATTTTCGTTTCGCCTTGATCTTTCGTACCAAACCAATTGGTTCCGGTGGATGCTCCTGGGTTGATATTTTCAATTCCCAATTTTTCTAAAAAATCCATTATCTTTCTCCTTTAATTTTTGTTTTGATTTAATAAGAATTAATCTTTTCTATTATTGATTGAAGGTATATCTTTCGCATTTTATTTTCTATATCTATTTGTACATCGGAAAATAAATCTAGAAAAAAATTATTTAATTTTATCGTGTCATTTGAATTACCATTCTTTGTTTTAGCTACGTCTAAATAAAAAGCTTTCCGGTCTTCTATTGCACAATAAATTTCTTGAAGATGGAGTTTTGAAGGAGACTTTTTCATAACGAATCCACCCTTTGTACCTTGTATACTTTTAACTATGTTATTTTTAACAAGCATAGAAAGAATTTTTCGTAATTTTGACGAATTGACACCTATGTATTTTGCGATCTCGGCGCTGGATTGTGGTATGGGAGAAGTTTTTGCCAAATAGTATAAAGCTTTTACTGCTGTTGATAATTTTGTTGATGCAGACATAATATAATCTATTTGTTACTGTAAGTGTAACAAATTAATTTTTCAAAATCAATTTTTTCCCATTTTCAAAATATATTTATATTTCGAAAATTTTTGCTCACTTTATAAAATTTAATTTCATACTTAAGTAGGTTACTCAATGAAGCTTCCAAAAATAAAAATGGAAGTAAAATGGAAATAAATATAAGGATGTTGTATAATTACAAATTTTATAATAAGTTACCATTATAGGGAAATCATTTTCCATTGATAATTCACAGTTAATCAATTTCCTTTTAAAAAAGATTTTTTTAATTTAAATATCATGTTAAAATCAATTAAATATTTTAATGAAACAGGCTTCAGACATCAAAGGAGCTATTTTATTTCTCGCTTTGAAAATGTTTTTTAATTTCTCATATTTCTCCTGCTTTATGTTATTTTAATTAATTTTTTTCACAGAAGATAATTTCTTATGAAGGGAGATAAAATATGGAAATTTTAAACTCGAAGTTTGAAAGTGGCGTAGTAAGTGAAAATACAACTATTACGCCGGGAAAAGTACATGAAGTACTTTCAAAATATATGCTTACTGATGGTTTTGATATTGTTCTTGATTTGAAAAATAGTCGGGGTATTCATTTAATTGACGAAAAAACCGGTGATCAATATATAGATTTCTTTGCCTTTTTTGCCTCTTCGGCTCTTGGCATGAACCATCCGAAATTGAATACTTCCGAAGTCAAAGAAGAACTAGCTTTAGCCGGTATAAATAAACCATCGAATTCAGACATTTACACTACTAAAATGGTTGAATTTGTAGATACATTCGGAAGGTTTGCCATGCCGGATTACATGAAACATTTATTCTTCATTTCCGGAGGCGCATTAGCAGTTGAAAATGGGTTGAAAGTAGCGTTTGATTGGAAGGTTCAAAAGAATTTCTTAAAGGGTTATAAAGAAGAAAAGGGACACCAAGTGATTCATTTTAAAGAAGCTTTTCACGGGAGAAGCGGTTACACAATGTCCCTAACCAACACTGATCCGGACAAAATAAGATATTTTCCAAAGTTCAATTGGCCGAGAATAATCAATCCGAAAATTTCTTTTCCTTTGGAAGCAAACCTGGAAAGTATTAAAAAACTTGAATATCAAGCTATAGATGAAATTCATAAATCTATTAGAAATAATCCGGACGATATCGCTGTAATTATAATTGAGCCGATTCAAGGAGAAGGAGGCGATAATTTTTTTAGAAAAGAATTTTTCCAAAAATTGCGTGAGATTGCCGACGAGAATGATATCTTATTGATGTTTGATGAAATACAAACCGGGTTCGGGTTAACCGGAAAGTTCTGGGCATCTGAATATTATGTTAATCCGGATATTATTTCCTTCGGTAAAAAAGCTCAAGTTTGCGGAATTATGGTTTCTGATAGAATTGATGATATACCGGAAAATTGCTTCCGCAAATCTAGTCGAATAAATTCGACATGGGGAGCAAATCTTGTGGATATGGTGCGTTCAAAACATATTTTACAAATCATAAAAGAAGACAATCTTGTGGATAATGCTAATGTACAGGGAAAATACTTACTAGATAATCTGCTGGATTTACAGAGTGAATTTAAAGGAATTGTGAGCAATGTAAAAGGTTTAGGATTAATGTGCTCGTTTGATCTTCCCGATCAACCGGCAATAAACAAATTCAGGAAATCATGTTATCAAGAAAAATTATTAATACTCGGATGCGGTAAAAAATCAATCCGGTTCAGACCACCGCTAAATATTACAAAAGAAGGATTAGATGAAGGTTTGAAAATAATTAAGAAAGTTTTATCTTTACTTTCGTCAAATAATTAATAATATTTATATAACTACTTGCATGATACGGCTCCGGGAAGGAGCCGTAGTCATTTTAAATTCTCAAAAATTTTATCTGTGGAAAATTACTTATTTATTGTAAGCACACCAATTGGAAATATTAAAGATATTTCATTACGAGCTTTGGAAATCTTGCAAAATGTTCAATTCATCGCTTGCGAAGATACGAGGATCACTTCAATTTTATTGAATCAATATAAAATAAAGAAAAGAATGGTATCTTTGAACGCCGTGAACGAAAAAACTAAAATCCCATATATGATTAAAAGGATAATCAAAGGTGAATCTTGCGCACTGGTTTCCGATGCAGGAACACCGTGTATTTCTGATCCCGGAGTAAGATTAGTTTCCGCTGCATTAAAAGAAAATATTCATGTAGTGCCTGTCCCGGGAGCAACTGCTGTTATTACTGCATTAACAATAAGCGGATTACCAACAGATTCTTTTGTGTTCGAAGGGTTTTTACCTCAAAAAAAAGGTAGACAAAAAAAATTAGAATTACTTTCTAAAGAAACTCGCACAATCGTATTATACGAATCAAAATATCGTATCGGAAAATTAATCAATGAGATTGAAAAATATATGCCGGATAGAATTGTTGTTGTTTGCCGCGAACTAACTAAAAAATTTGAAGAAGTTTGGAGAGATTATCCGTCTGAATTATTAAAATCTTTACCCGGACGAATAACTAAAGGAGAATTTGTGGTTGTGATTTCTCCAATCGATTGGAAAGAAGATATGTAAGCATACAACACAAGATAGCTATTCTGAAAAAAGAGAAGGGAAAACTTTGTTTTCTGATTCTCAATTTTGCCCCAAGAACGAAAGAATTTTCACATCTTTTAAACGCTAAGAATGGTAAAAAAACTAAGTTGCGTTAAAGGATGAAAATATATGCTTAGAATTATTATAAGTTCTGCCATCCGAATTAAATTTTTACAAAAAAAGTAATAATTACTCGGTTTCATATTGAATTAAGGATTTGACGTCATAATTTTTTAATTTATCTCTACCGTTTAAGAAAGACAATTCGATAATAAAAGATAATTGAACCACTTCCCCGCCCAATTTTTCAACCAAAGTAGCCGAAGCACATGCAGTGCCGCCGGTAGCAATTAAATCATCATGAATTAAAACTTTTTCGCCTCGTTTTATTGCATCTTTATGAATTTCAATTGTATCTGTTCCATATTCTAAAGCGTAGGTCATTTTTTCAGTTTCTGCAGGTAATTTTCCCGGTTTTCTGACGGGTACAAAACCGACATTTAATTTCTCTGCCAATAAAGCTCCAAAGATGAACCCTCGTGATTCAATACCCACAACTTTAGCAATTTGAATCCCTTCTGTAAATCTAAGTAAACTTTGTAATGTAAGCTTTACAGCTTTAGGCTCTTTTAGAAGAGTAGTAATATCTCTAAAAACAATCCCCTCTTTAGGAAAATCTTTCACCGACCTAATAAAATCTTTCAATTGTTTTGGCATTTAATCTCCCTTTTTTTTATTTAAAAAATTAGTTAGTCCATTTGCAAAATCTTCGGTATTACGACTGATCGTATTAAGCTTGATACAATAATCAACTGCCGAATCAATATTAAGATTGGAAACGTTACGGATTAGTTTTTTCGTAGCAGACATACTTTGTGTTGAATTTAATAAAAGAAGGTTAGCTAATTTTTCAGCCTCTTCCAATATATTTTCAGCCAAATAATCAACAAGTCCTATTTCAAAAGCTTTTTTTCCGTTGATTATTTCACCGGTCATTAGAAGCCGTTTTGCCCTCCCTTCTCCGATTTTTTTAATCAAGAAAATTGAAACAATAGCAGGTATAAATCCAATTTTTACTTCAGAGTAACCGAATTTTGAATCCGATTCATGTGCAATGACAAAATCACAAACACTTGCCAAACCACATCCACCGGCTATAGCGGCACCATTCACAGCGGCAATTACCGGTTTTGAAAATTTGTAAATTTTCAAAAAAACGATACTATAGGTGGCATCATGGTTTATTTCTCGCCCAAAATAGGTGTGGACCTCGGTACTACTACTGTACTAGTATTTGTGCCAGGAAGAGGGATCGTACTCAACGAACCCTCTGTCGTGGCCGTTTCTGAAGAAAATAATCGTATTTTGGCGGTTGGAGAAGAAGCAAAAGAGATGATCGGCCGTACTCCAGATGACATTATTGCGTACAGACCAATGAAAGACGGTGTTATTGCTGACTTCACTGTAACCGAAAAAATGCTGCAACATTTCATACGCAAAGTGCACGAAAGTGCACTGCTGCG
>CAJXGP010000126.1 GCA_913053915.1 uncultured Ignavibacteriales bacterium
CCCTTTTTGGTTCCGGCTTGTCCAGGTTAGGGTTTTTACAAGTTAACGGTTATTTAAAAAATAAAAATATAGTTAAAAATAAATATTATGTTCGCAGAAATTGTGTTTCCTCTTCCGTTCAGAAAAACATTTACCTATTCGATACCCGAAGAGCTTGAGCCTTTTACACAGATAGGAGTGAGAGCGGTTGCACCTTTTGGGAAACGAACAATGACAGGTTTTATAGTAAACGTTTCAGATAAAACTTTAGTTGAAGAAAAGACGTTAAAGCCGATATCCGATATACTTGACGGCACCCCGGTATTCGATTTAAAGATACTGGAATTTTATCGTTGGTTATCTGACTATTATCTCTCATCATTGGGTGAAGCCCTAAAACTTGCAGTACCGTATGGTTTGGAAGTCGAAAGTAAACGGAAAATTATCAGTGATCCGGATGTTTGTTTTGAACTTTTGAAAAAAGAAAAAGGGGGAAATTCAATTCGTAAGAAGGTATTAAAAATATTATCTGAGCGTGAAGAAACGAATTTTAATTATTTTCAGAAACTCGTTAAGGAGAAAAATATATACTCTACTTTAAGAAGTTTAGAAAAAAAAGGAGCAATCACTATTCTGAATAAAATTGAAGGCGCAAAGGTAAAAGTTAAAAAACAAAAATATGTAAAACTATCTAAACCTGTTTCGGAGATTTATTCGATTATACCGCAAATTGAAAGTAAATCACCAAAGCAACTTTCTATTATCCTCGAATTAATTACGAAAAAGGGCAAAGCAATATCATTAAAAAATTTGCTTGAAAAAACCGGAGCGGCTCAATCATCAGTTAAAACACTTTTTAAAAAAGGAATAGTTGAAATATTCGAAAAAGAAATTGATAGAAAATTTTCCGAGCAATATTCCGAAAAGCATATTAATTTAGTTTTAACCGGTGATCAGGAGAAAGTTTTTAATGAAATATCTATATCGCTAAACGAAAATAAATTCCAAACCTATCTTCTTCACGGAGTGACAGGGAGCGGAAAGACTCAAGTTTATATTGAGTTAATTAAAAAAGTATTGCTCAGTAACAGAACCGCTTTAATATTAGTCCCGGAAATTTCTCTAACACCGCAGATTACATCGAGGTTATTCAATAATTTTGGTAATGTAGTCACAGTACTTCACAGCAGAATGTCTTTGGGGGAAAGGTATGATTCATGGCGGAATATTTTAAACCGTAAATCGAAGGTTGTAATTGGTGCGCGCTCTGCGTTATTTGCACCTTTGAAAAATTTAGGGATCATAGTGGTTGATGAGGAACATGATTCAAGCTACAAACAATTCGAGTCTGTTCCAAAATATAATGCCCGTGATGCTGCTATCGTTTTGGGGAAAACTCATAATTGCCCTGTAGTATTAGGTTCAGCTACACCTTCAATTGAAAGTATGTATAATACAACGACCGGGAAATATACACTTCTATCATTACCCGAGAGAATAGATAACGCTAAAATGCCGAAAATTGTATTGATTAATATCTCAATAGAACGTAAGAATAAAAGGATGAAAAATATTTTTTCTAAATTGTTGTTGGATAAAATCGATGATCGTCTCACGAAAGAAGAAGGGATTATCATCTTACAAAACAGACGTGGTTTTTCGACACAAATTTTTTGCGAAGATTGCGGTGAAATTGAAAGTTGTGATAATTGCAGCGTTCCGATGGTATATCATATTAACAAAAATTATTTGCAATGTCATTATTGTGGACTAACCAAAAAAGTACCGAACGCTTGCACACATTGCGGTTCATTATCGATAAAATATTTTGGAACAGGGACTGAGCGAGTTGAAGATGAACTTGAATTTTATTTCCCCAGCGCCAAAATAAAAAGAGTAGATTCTGATTCGATTTCGAGGAAATCATCTCTCAGTAAAATATTGTTCGAGTTCAGTAAAGGCAATATTGATATATTGGTTGGAACGCAGATGGTTTCAAAAGGTTTGGATTTTTCTAGAGTAACACTTGTAGGTGTCATTTCCGCCGAAACTACACTTTGGCTGCCCGATTTCCGCGCCGACGAACGCACTTTTCAATTATTAACTCAAGTTGCCGGTAGGGCAGGAAGAAGCAAAGTTGAAGGGGAAGTAATAATACAGACACAAAATGAAAAACATTTCGCGCTTCAAAAGGTATTGCAAAATGATTATAACGGATTTTACAAAAAAGAAATAATTGATCGTAAAAAGCTCGATTATCCGCCCTTTACAAGATTATGTTTAATTGAAACTAAAGACCCTGATGAAGAGAAAGCCTGCGGTGCTATTGAAAACTTTCATAAAGAACTTACTCATTACGGTAAATGGTTAAAAATATCTTCGCCCACAACTGCCATAATAGCCAGATTAAAAGGCAATTACAGATTTCATATTCTAATTAAAAGCGATAAAAATATTGATCCCGGCGGAGCAATTTTACGTAAAGCGGTTTTGAACTCTTTCATAGAGTTTAATAGAAAATCCCGATATAGAAATATAAAAATATTTTTTGATATTGATCCGCAGAGCATTGTTTAATGGGAAGGTAAAAGTGAGACTTACATCTGAAGTAAGCCTCACTAAAAAATTAACCGGCTAAAAATTTTAGAAATGGAACAGCTTGAACTATAATATATACCAAGAATCCCCAACCGATCCACAATCCAAATACCATAAAATAATATTTAAGTGTGGAAGAAGATTTAAACATTTTTGCCAAACCGATACTTAAAATAATATATACCCAAATACTAATCGGATTGATTTTTTCGAAGACAAATCCCAAAAAAGAGGATTTATCAACATTAACAAATGAAGCTAAGCTAGTATCCGAAATCAATTTTCCTATCAACAAAGAAATAATTGCCGCAATTATCACTTGGATAATCCAAATATAGGATACCATTCCATTTACAACTAGAACAGAATTGTACGTCCCTTCACCCTTAAATACAAACTTGCTGAATAAAAAGTAAACGCCGGAAACAATAAAAAACACGATGAAGCCGAATATGATGATACCTACGGCTTGCATAACTTTTGCCACGGTTGTTCTAGATTTATTTATTTTATCTTGAATTTTGTTCATCTGTTCTTTTGCTTGTTTCTCGGTCATTTTTCCACTGGCAACGGCATTATTCATAGTTTTTTCTATCCGCTGCAATTGCTTATTCTTAACTTGGTAGTAAATTTCGCTATTATTCAAAACAATAAATTGAGTTACAATTACAACAAGCAACAAAATTGAAAAAGGAAGAAGCCAGTCGATTGTTTTAGGAGAAAACTTTGACATCTTCTCAAATGTTTTCCCGGGCTCCGTAAATATGCCCATAAACTTATCGCTGTGGCTGAGTTTTTCTTCGACGGGATTTTCGTTTTCTTGACTTGCTTCCGAAGTATCAAAATCATCCATTACTATTCTCCTTTATAATTTATAATATTATTTTTAGGATATAATTCTAAAGTATTTATACTTTTTTAAAAATGCAACTAAAATATTTCCAATTCGATTTCTTTTACATTCAATAAATATTTTTTGAATTTTATCGAATGAACCGTTTATTTTACAATTAAAAATAATGATGAAATTGGGAAAATCAAATATTAATTTATTTATTATTAAGGATTTTAAATGAAAACAATTATAGAACCTTTCAAAATAAAATCGATTGAACCGATTCGATTCACAACAAAGGAAGAAAGGATTAAGTTATTAAAAAAGTCCGGATATAATCCTTTTTTAATTCACGCCGATGATGTAATAATCGATCTATTAACAGACAGCGGTACATCGGCGATGAGTGCCCGGCAATGGGCTGGAATCATGGACGGCGATGAATCTTACGCCGGTTCAAAAAGTTTTTACCGTTTTGAGAAAGCTGTAAAAAAAATAACCGGGATGAAGTACATTATTCCCACACATCAGGGAAGAGCGGCAGAAAAAATTCTTTTTTTCATTACGGCAAAAAAAGGTAAATTTATACCAAATAATACACATTTCGATACTACCCGGGCAAACATTGAATTTACAGGCGCCGAAGCAGTGGACTTGTTAAACGAAATCGGCAAACATCCGGAAATTCGTGCAGATTTTAAAGGGAATATGGATGTTGAAAAATTAAAAAATTTTATCAAAGAAAAAGGTAAAGAAAATATCCCGCTTTGCATGATAACCGTAACCAATAATTCAGGTGGCGGTCAACCTGTATCGATGCAAAATATAAGAGACGTTAAAAAAGTGTGCGACAAATACGAAATTCCGCTTTTTCTAGATGCATGCAGATTTGCCGAAAATGCTTTCTTCATAAAAAAAAGAGAGCCTGGCTTTGCGGATAAATCAATTTTGGATATAGTCCGGGAGATGTTCTCGTATGCAGATGGGGCTACTATGAGCGCTAAGAAGGATGCACTTGTTAATATCGGCGGATTTCTCGCGTTGAATGATGAGGAGCTGGCAATGCAATGCCGGAATCTTTTAATTGTTACTGAAGGATTTCCTACTTACGGCGGCTTGGCCGGTCGCGATCTCGAAGCTGTTGCCCAAGGATTGGAAGAAGTACTTGACGAACATTATCTGAGTTATCGAATAAGAAGCGTAGAATATTTGGGCGAAAAATTGGTTGCTGCAGGTGTCCCGATTATTGAACCGCCGGGTGGTCATGCAATTTATTTGGATGCAAAACGATTTTTACCAAATATACCTCCGGAGCTTTTCCCGGGTCAATCTATAGTTTGTGCTCTCTATATCGAAGGCGGAATAAGAACTGTTGAAATAGGCAGCGTTATGTTTGGGAAATACGATGACTCGGGTAAATTGATTCCTCCTCCGATGGAGCTTGTACGACTGGCAATTCCCAGAAGAGTTTATACTCAAAGTCATATCGATTATGTACTCGAAGTAATTTTGGAAGTCTACAAAAACAGAGATGCACTCAAAGGTTTGAAAATAATTTATGAAGCACCTATATTAAGACATTTTACCGCTCGCTTTAAAATGATCAACTAAAAAAATGTTGTATAAAATGAAAATCAAACAACGATATACCTATTCTAACAAGAGACAGCTTTGGCGCTTATTACCTGCCGATTCCGGCAAACTTATAATTGAGGAACGCGATGTAGATTCGAAAGAAGTTTATTTTAACTGTATCGATATTTATTCGGGCAAAGATATTTTTAAAAATTACCAATTGGAAGAAAAATCCTGGATTGGAATTGAATACATTTATAAAGACATCATTTTTTTCCATCATTATGTCAAGCCCGATATGCCGGAGCATACCGGTATTATTGCTTTCGATATAAATAGTAAAAAAATTATTTGGGCTTCTAATGAATATGTTTTCCTTTTCGTTTTAAATGAAATATTATACTGTTACAAACCAAAATTTGAGGGCAGGCATTTTTATTCGCTCAATTACAAAACAGGCGAAATAATTGAGGACCTTGGTGATAATGCCGGTTTAATAAACGATGAAAGAAATACGGCTATGAATAATGAACTGTTTTCCGACTATCTATTCCCCGAACCTTTTAATAATACCAAAAACATAAGTTCCGAGATAACAAAAATTTTTCAAAATCTGAAAAACGAATTTGTTATTTTCGGAAATATTGAATTTATTACGAAAAACGGATTATTACTGTTTAACTATCATAAAATAACCGACAACGGTAACTTTAAAAATATTTTTAATGCTATTGATATTTTAACAGGATTGCGTATTTTTGAGTTGGTTATGAATAATCAAACTAAAGTTTTAATGCCGGATTCTTTTTTTGTTAAAGATAATCTTCTTTTTTTGTTAAAAGAAAAGAACCGGTTGGTTGTTTGCTCTATTGAATGATTTGATTATAAATCTTTTTTAAAGATTTTTATAATAAACCATTTAATAAGTTGGGAACAAACGGGTAAAGTCTGAATAATAAAAATATTTGTAAATAATAACTTGTTGAGTCATTAAAGTTATAAATAACCGTAATGAATATCTTCGGAATGCTGTAATGAATTTTACACTAAGCATGGAATTTGTTAACTTCAATTGTTCGGGTAATTTTAATCTTAGTTCACAAGGGCAATAAAATAATTTAATTACGGTAAAAACAAAAAATAAAATCACTCATAAAGAGATTATTAGTAATAAAAATAGAGGGAGACATGGAACTAACTGAAGAAGAAAAGGGAGTACTCATGTTCGCTGCCCGAGATTCAATTCGTTCGATCTTCGAGGAAATCCCAAAACCTATAATTAACTATAAATTTTACCCGCACTTGGAAGAAAGAGGGGCGGGAGCTTTTGTCACGTTAACTATAAAAGACAATTTGCGAGGTTGTATCGGTTATATTACTTCCAATCAAACATTATATGAAACCGTATGCGATGCAGCCAAACAAGCAGCCCTTAACGATCCGCGATTTTCACCTCTTTCCCAAGATGAGCTACGTTATATCAATATT
>CAJXGP010000127.1 GCA_913053915.1 uncultured Ignavibacteriales bacterium
GTCCGGCGCGATCAATTTTATTTCTTCAGAGAACGTTATTACCGTAAAACGCTCTACATTATCCAGGCCTTTATAGCCTAAACGAACTGAGCGTTTAAAATCTTTTTGCGGTAAATGTGTCCCCGTCTTAACACGTTTAACCCCGCGCACCTGAAATATGTCAAAATAGTCGGCCGAAAATTTTATTTCCATTGACACGGTGAAAGCAGCTTGTCCAAAATTAACAAGTCGCAAATGCTCATACTGCGCCCCGTCGAGTAAATATTTTGCCCTGAAAATATGCAGTGTCCCAGAGCGGATGGCTATATCATTGCCTGAATAAATATCGGGCGTTGTTAAATCAACCGTCATCGCACTGTTATCCTGCTTGACGGTTGAATTGAGTAACAGCGGACGACGATTATTTATTGTCAACTCATAACACGATAGAAAACGGGTTCCTTCGTGGTAAAGCCCCTGCTCACCCGCGCCAATATGCTGGATATCGCCATGCCGATCAAATAAACCAAAGGTCTCGCCTTGTTTAAGTACACGTGTTTGGTCATCGGTTCGAGACGATGATGCCAGCACATACCAGTCATCATCAACTCGGATTACGTCTTCCACAATAAACTTACCTCCCGTTACACAGCAAGTGGCGTCTTAAATTCTTGTTCGCGCAATGATTCATACGCCTTAAGATAACCATTAGCCATTTGTGTTGCCGAGAATCGTTTTTCAAAAACATAACGGCAACATTGCCGACTGATGGTTTCAATTTTTTCTACGGCCTCAATGGCATCATTTACATTATTAACAATGAATCCCGTTTCACCTTGCAACATAACTTCGGAGACTGAGCCACGATTAAAGGCAACAACCGGTGTGCCACAGGCCATAGATTCAATCATGACCAGACCAAAGGGTTCAGGCCAGTCGATAGGAAAAAGCGTGGCATAAGCATTACCAAGGAATTCATCCTTTTCCTGCTCATCAATCTCACCGATATATTCAATTAACGGGTTTTTAAGCAGCGGTTTAATAACGTCACAATAATAGTCTTCATCAACTTTATCGACCTTGGCGGCAATATTAAGTTTCATTCCAACCCGTAAGGCAATTTCGATCGCACGCTCGATCCCCTTTTCGGGAGAAATACGCCCCAGGAAAGCGAGATATTCACCCGCTTGAGCACGATACGTATAATTCTCCTGTGGGATTCCGTTGTAGACCGTCGCATGCCAGTTTGCCTTAGGTAGCGGGATGCGTTGACTGTTTGATATTGATATCAGCGGGATATCTTTAAACTCCGCAAAAACGGTGCTTAAATGGGGTAAATCCAGACGTCCGTGCATGGTTGTCAATGACGGTGTTAGCATGAACTGGTGCTGGGCAAAATGCAGCAAGTCAATATGGAAATGGATCATATCAAACTCTTGTGACATCATATTTAACTGATTCAATAAAATAATATGATGAGCCAATGGATCGGTATGAAGTTTGTTTAATCTTAATGCCTTATCGACGATTGGAATCAGTTCGGCACTGGTTTGTGAATCACCACTTGCAAATAAGGTCACTTCATGACCCTGTTTTACAAGTTCCTCGGTTAAGTATGAAACCACACGCTCAGTACCGCCATAGTAACGGGGGGGGACGCTTTCAAATAAAGGCGCAACTTGTGCAATTCTCATTAGTTTTTCTCCTGAAAATAGAAATAATTCCGTTTTTTAAATAGAAAATAAGTCGCCAGACCAAAAATCTCAAGCCGGGCAAATTCTAGTAACTGCGGGACGATTTTATTTATAGTTTAAATATAGACTACTGGTAAAAGCATGCAGGCATATGAATATATAAAATATTTATAATCTAAATAAAAAATGGGGTACTTCGAGTGATAACGAAGGTAATTTTAGTATTAAAATGGAAAAAAAGGATACAACTCTCGACAGAAGTCTAGGTTTAATTCATGCCACGGCCAGCAACATGGCTACTATGGTTGGAATTGGACCATTTATCACTATCCCATTAATTGTCTCGGCTATGGGAGGACCCCAGGCAATGTTAGGCTGGGCTATTGGTGCAATTATAGCTATCTCCGACGGACAAGTATGGGCTGAACTAAGCACGTCATTGAAAGGCGAGGGGGGTTCGTATGTTTATCTCCGTGAAGCTTATAAAAAACGTTTCGGTAAGTTAATTGCTTTCCTTTTTATTTGGTCTTTTTTACTTAGCGGTCCGTTTGAAATTGCATCCGGCTTCGTAGGAATGATGCATTACGTATCCTTTATTTGGCCAGCATTGACCGAAACACACATCAAAATTTTAGCATTTTCCGCAGGGTTAGCTACTATTATCCTCCATTACAATAAAGTTAAATTTGTTGGGACTATTACCGTGATACTTTGGTCGATAATGTTAGTTACGGTCGGCGCAACTATTTTTGTCGGATTAACACATTTTCATCCGGAGAATGCTTTGGCTTTTCCTAAAGGATGGTTTTCATTCTCGTGGGGATTCATAATGGGATTAGGAAGCGCTACCCTTATTGCAATGTATGATTTACTCGGTTATTATAACATGTGTTATATGGAAGAGGAGGTAAAAAATCCCGGGTATGTTTTCCCTCGCGCGATTCTCTGGTCGGTTATAGGCGTATCAATTTTATATGCCGTTATGAATTTTTCTATCCTTGGAATCATGCCTTGGCAGGAAATTGCCAAATCGACTCACATTGTTTCGGATATGTTCAACAATCTTTATGGAAATACTATTGCAGTTATTATAACTGTTCTCGTTGCATTTACCGCTTATGGTTCTATTTATGCTTTAATGATGAGTTATTCACGCTTGCCCTTCGCTGCGGCACGAGACGGATTTTTCTTTGATTGGTTGAAAGCCGTTCATCCGAAAAAACATTTTCCGCATTATTCGCTTTTACTCGTGGGTGGTATTACATGTATCGCTACTTTATTTAATTTGGATTTTATAATAGCGGCAACTTTATCAAGCAGAATATTAATCCAATTTTTGGGGCAGATAATCGGTCTGACATTACTCCGCAAATCAGAGCCTGACTTGAAACGCCCATTTAAAATGTGGCTTTACCCGCTTCCGTCCATTGTTGCATTTATTGGATTTGCCTTCATTTTTGTCAGCTCAGGTATAGAAGCTATTAGTTTGGGTCTTGTCTGGCTAATTACCGGTGTCGGATTTTTCTTATACTGGGCTAAAAAGAATGATGAATGGCCTTTTAAAGAAAATGATTATTCAATCGAATAAAACGAATTGTAAATAAAGTATTTAATCAAAAATATCTAAATGAATATTCAAAAATTTGAATTGAAAAGTGAGATAACGAAATTATACCAAATTATCAAATCTCTTGACAGAAAAGTTGTAATAATTTTTTTATCAGTTGCAATTCTTCAAACGATATCATGGTATTATACCTCCAGATTATTCTTCCGGCAAAATTTTTATCAATTATATCAATCGAATACCCATGCACAATTGTTCGAACTATTTTATTGGTATATAGGTGATTTTTTTACTTATTTTATTTTTCCGGTGCTTATAATTAAATTTATAATTAAAGGTAATCTACATGATTTTGGAATTGCTCTCGGAGATTATAACGCAGGGATTAAATTATCATTATTGTTCTTGCTTATTATGCTGCCTATAATATGGTTTGTTTCTTCCGAGCCGTCATTTGGAGCAATTTACCCAATATTAGGAGAAGCTAGAACATCATGGAGTATCTTTTTTATTTATGAATCGGGGTTGTTTATTTATTTGATTGCTTGGGAATTTATCTGGCGGGGTTTTATGCTGTTTGGGCTTAAAGAAAAATTTGGTTATTATGCCGTACTAATTCAAATGTTACCTTTTTTAATTCTGCATAACGGTAAACCTCCAATCGAAACATTTGGAGTTATATTTGGTGGAATTGCTCTCGGAATACTTGCATATAGGACAAAATCAATTTACTATTGCATAATTACTCACGCAGGTATTATGTTTAGTATAGATATAATTTCAACCTTGCGCTACCGGACGAATGAGTCCGGTGTAGGGTTGAAAGCATTATTTCATATTATAAAAATATTTTTTTGAGGTTTTAAAATGAGATTTTCATTAAATGTTGATCATGTGGCAACCTTAAGAAATGCTAGAGGTGAACAACAACCTGACCCTATCGCTGCGGCTTTGTTGGCGGAAGAAATAGGCGTTGACGGTATCGTTTGTCATCTGCGTGAAGACCGCAGACATATTAACGAAAGAGATGTGAGATTGCTCCGCGAACTTATTAAAACCAAGTTTGATCTTGAAATGGCTGCTACAGACGAAATTATTAAAATCGCTTGTGATGTACAGCCTGAATTAGCTACTATTGTTCCTGAACGAAGACAGGAACTTACTACCGAGGGTGGAGTAAATGTAATTGATAATATTTCGCAAATGATATAATGTTTTATATGCCGCAATTGAAAGACGCGATCGAACGGCTTCATGATTCCGATATAGGAGTTTCATTATTTATCGAGCCGAGCATTGAACAGATTGATGCCGCCGCTGAAATTAATTCCGATTTTATCGAAATTCATACCGGGATTTTTGCAAATGCAGTTTCGGAAGAAGAACAATTTGACGAGCTTGAAAAAGCCGGGCTTGCAGTAAAACATGCAAAAAAATTAGGGCTGGGAGTTAACGCGGGCCACGGTTTGAATTATCAAAATATCAAAATCTTTAAGGAATTAAGGGATATTGATGAAGTAAGTATCGGACATGCAATTATTTCAAGAGCAATTTTTGTAGGATTAGAAAAAGCTATTCGCGAAATGATAAGATTAATAGGCTAAATATTAAATCAATCTTAAAAGTTCAAATAATAATATCCTTTTTATGCGTTTGGAATTAATTTTTATATTAAATACAATATTGTAAATTTGAATGTCATAACTTTAATTTATCTTTTGACGGTTGTTTTTTAATGATAGTACTTAATATTTAATTTATTTCTAATCAAAAGTTTAACTTAATTCACTGTGTAACAGATAATTTATTCCGGTACAAAAATTATAAATGGACTTAAAACAAAAACTCGATTATCATTATAATGCTTTTGATAAAACAAAAATTTCACCTGATCCGCTCCAATTTTTACATTTATTTTCGCACGAGAAAGATATCGAGATAATGGGATTTATTGCTTCAATATTTTCTTATGGGAATGTAAAACAAATTATTAACACTTTAAATAAATTCTTGCAATTCTCGGAAAATCAACCATATAATTTCATTATTAATGCAGATAAAAAATTGTTTAAATCAAAATTAAATGATCTTAAACATAGGTTTTATACAACCGATGATCTGGCAATTCTTTTTTTAATCATCGGCAATACTTTGCAAAAATATAAATCATTAAAGGAAGTATATTTAAGTTTTTATAAACCGGAAGATTTCAATATAAAGAATTCATTGGTGCACTTTTCGGATTATTTTATAAAAGAGTCGGAAAAAATGTGTAATAATAAAATTACACCAGGTTTAAGATTTATGTTCCCCTTGCCAAATAAAGGAGGTGCTTGCAAAAGGATGAATTTATTTCTAAGGTGGATGGTGAGGAAAGATGAACTTGATTTCGGACTTTGGAATGAGATCCCGGCTCATAAACTCATTATACCGGTAGATACACATGTCGCGAGAATATCAAGGTCACTCGGTCTAACAAAAATTAAAAACGTCGGTTGGAAAATGGCTGAAGATATTACCGCAAATTTAAAAAAAATTGATCCGTGTGACCCGGTGAAATATGATTTTGCCATTTGTCATATCGGAATGAGAAAGATGATATTCTAGAATAAATATTAATTACGGTAATTACTAACTGCAAACTATTTTTATGAAATAGTTACGAGCCAATAAAAGATATCAAATATTTTAAAACTTTATTTTAAGAAATGAAAATTAAAGTTATATGCTATTAACATAATTCATAAAAAATTGAAATATACCAAACCTATCATAATATACAATCCACAAAAGAAGGAACTTCATTATGGCTGAAAATGCAACGAAGATTGCCGGAGTAAGCGGAAAGGAATCATTTACGCCTTTTATTCCGTCCTCAACAAAATTGCCGGAAATTACCGTTAAAGCAGTTATACTTGGAATTATTTTAGCGGTAGTATTGGCAGGGGCAAATGCTTATTTGGGATTGTTTGCCGGCATGACGGTTTCCGCTTCAATACCGGCAGCGGTTATTTCTATGGGTATACTTCGAATGTTCAAGAATTCTAATATTTTGGAAAATAATATCGTTCAAACCTGTGCGTCGGCAGGAGAATCATTAGCAGCAGGGGTAATTTTTACACTGCCGGCAATGGTTATGCTGGGGGTGTGGACTG
Organism: uncultured Ignavibacteriales bacterium; assembly: GCA_913053915.1. The sequence continues at coordinate 6,396 of CAJXGP010000127.1, forward strand.
AGTTTAATTTTTTAGATACTGCCCT